>JAAZLZ010000288.1 GCA_012799075.1 Bacillota bacterium | reverse complement strand
CCTGAAGGAGACCTGGGGCGGGGAGGTTGTGGCTTTGACCATGGGTCCGCCCGGCGCCGATGCCATTTTGCGGGAAGCCATCAGCCTAGGCGTTGATGACGGGGTGCTCCTTTCCCATCCGTCCTTTGCCGGGGCGGATACCTTGGCGACCGCCTATACTTTGGCCCGGGGGATCGAATGCCTGGGCGGGTATGACCTCATCCTGACCGGAAGCCGGTCGACGGATGGGGAGACGGGCCAAGTCGGTCCCCAGATTGCGGAGATCCTCGGGATTCCCCATCTTACTGAACTTATCTGTCCCATTGATATTGAAGGGGAGAGTCTGTTGGCCTGGCATCAAACGGACTACGGGCAGGAGCTTGTGCAAATGCCCTTGCCGGCCCTGCTGACCGCGGCCAAGGGCATGAATGAGCCCCGGCTGCCTTCCCTCAGGGGAAAGATGCGGGCCAAAAGGCAGGAGCTTCCCATCTGGGGCCCCGAGGAAATAAAGGCTGATCCCGATCGGATCGGACTGACGGGCTCCCCCACCTGCATCCTGCAGACCGCGCTGCCGGAGAGGGGGACCCATTCCAAAATGCTGGACGGGAGCATGGGTGAACAGATCGACGCCCTCCTTCATCATTTGGAGGATATTCTGCCCGGAAAGGCAGGTGGTCGGTGATGAGGGAGGTATGGGTTTATGCGGAGTCGGAAGCGGGGCGGCTCCACCCGGTCGTGGATGAACTAATGGGGGAGGGCCGCCGTTTGGCTGACCGGCTCGGGGGGTCGTTAGGGGCGGTGCTCCTAAGCCCCCATGATTCTTTGGCCGGGGAGCTGGCCCTGTGGGCGGATCGGGTCTATGTGACTCCGGATCCACGCCTTGATCGCTACACCGATGAACGGCACAGCCAGCTTCTTGCCCGGCTGATCGAAGCCTATCGACCCGAAATCGTCCTTATTGGGGGCACACGCCGGGGCAAGTCCCTAGCCCCTAGGGCTGCGGCCCGGGTGGGGACGGGGTTGATCGCCGACTGCACTTCCCTCAAGCTCGATGAGGACGGGCTGCTCTTGGCTGCGCTGCCCACCTTTGGGGGGCGTCTTTTGGCCACCATCGTGTGCCCCAACCATCGTCCCCAGATGGCCACTCTGGTTCCGGGAGCCTTCGCCTCCGGTCCAAAGGGGGCAGGGGGAAAGATCATTAATTATCCATGGGCAGATCCTGAGGCAGGGACCGTCAAGGTCTTGGAGCAAAAGCCCTTGCCTGTCGACGATCGTCCCTTGAAGGGGGCGGAAATCGTCATTGCCGGCGGACGGGGCATGGGCTCCCGGGAGAACTTTGTTCTCTTGGAGGAGGTGGCCCGCTTGCTGGGGGCGGCCGTTGGGGCCTCCCGGGGGGCGGTGGATGCGGGCTGGACGGGGCCTGGGCAGCTCATCGGCCAGACGGGCGCCATCGTTCGGCCCCAGCTCTACATCGCCTGCGGCATCTCAGGGGCCACCCAGCATGTGGTGGGGATGCAAAGGGCAGAGGTGGTCGTGGCCGTTGACAAAGATCCCAAGGCCCCCATTTTCGATCTGGCCACCTACGGTATCGTGGGGGATTGCCGGGAATTTCTGCTGGAGCTGAAGCGACGCTTACCCGCGCCCTGCTCGGCGGATGAGGAGAATCAGGGAAAGAACGACTAGGAAGAACCCTGTCCGGTAAAAGCGATAAAGGAGATGCTGCTCCATGGGGGAGGGTTCATCGATTTCCTCGGGGGGAAAGGGGGGCTTGCCCGCTTCTTGTTGATAAAACCTGTCGAAGAAGTAGAGCCAGGTGCGCCACATTCCCCACGCCATCAGGGTGATGACGGTCGGCACGGTGAAGATCATCAGTCCCCTGGTGGGATCGGCAAGGCCCGGGGCGCCTTGGACATCGGCAGGCAGCGCCAGGGCCGCCAGGCGAAGGAGTCCTCGGGCGGTGGGCAGCAGGGCCTGGAGGTGGATCCCAAGGAGGGGGATCATCCATAGGGCGCCGGCGATGGACCGGCCATGACCGTCTTCACCGAGCCAGTGGGAGGCTGCTCCCACAAGGCCGCCCCAAAGGGCGGCAAACAAGGCCAGGCGGGGTCCGGCGGGCATAAATGAAAGGGCATCTTCCTGGATCTTGAGGGCAAGGGCCCGGTTGGCCAGCAGCAGCCCAACGAGGAGCAGGGCGACTGCCTCCCCCGCCAACAGTCCCGCACTAAAGGACGGCCGCCAACCATCGGACTTAGGCATTTTCCGGTCCTTCTTGCGAGGGTGCTGTCCTGGGCGGCGATGAAGGGCTCCCCCGGCGCTGGCCCAGCTGCCCCATGAGCAGCTTGCCGGCCTGGCCGTAGGCTCCCAGCTCCTCCGCGTCCTGGCCGGCTTTCTTGCGAGGCTTCTTGTTAGCCATGGACATCCTCCTTTATACTTAGTAGTATGTCCTTATCCTACTTTTGATATCAGGTTACGTTAGGCAGCCGTTGGGAGGGGGAAGTTGTGTTGGAGGGCAGTCCCAAGCTGGATCTAGTAGTTGACAACGTCAGTTTTGCCTATGCATCCCGGTCCGTCCTGGAGGATGTCTCCTTCCATATCCGGGGAGGGGACTTTGTGGGGATCATCGGCCCTAATGGGTCGGGCAAATCGACGCTGCTTAAGAACATGAGCCGGGTCCTAGCACCCCAGGGGGGAGCCATCTATTTGGCCGAGGAGGACCTGGAGAAAATCCCCAGGGGTCGGCTGGCCCGGAAGATTGCCGTTGTCCCCCAGGAAACCGCGGTCAATTTCGCCTTCACCGTTGAGGAAGTGGTCCTCATGGGCCGGACGCCCCATCTGGGTCGGTTTCAATGGGAAGGTCCCGAAGACCACCGCATTGCCCGGGAAGCCATGGAAGCAACAGGGATTCTGCCTTTGGCCCAGCGGCCCATTACAACCTTAAGCGGAGGGGAGCGGCAGCGGGCCATCATTGCCCAGGCCCTGGCCCAACAACCCCGGGTCCTTCTTTTGGATGAGCCGACGAGCCATTTGGACATCAGCCACCAAGTGGAGATTTTCGAGCTCCTCCGGGTCCTTAGCCAAAGGGAGCAGGTGACGGTTATCGCCAACCTCCATGATCTCAACCTGGCGGCCCAGTATTGCGACTACTTGATTTTGCTCAGCGAAGGCCGGGTCTTTGCCTTGGGAAGCCCGGCCAAGGTCCTCACTCCGGAAAACGTGGAGGCGGTTTACGGCACCGAGGTGCTTGTTGATCTTAATCCGGCCACCAATCGCCCCTGGGTGCTGATTAAGCCCCGGCGGGAGCCTTTGGAGATGGAGCTTAAGGTTCACATCATCGGCGGTGGAGGCACCGTTGGCGAACTTCTGGAAGAACTGTACCGCAGCGGCCTGCATCCCTCCATCGGGGTCATTAACATCGGGGACAGCGACTGGCAGACGGCCCAGACCCTGGGGATGACCTGCATCATGGAGAAGCCCTTCAGCCCCATCAGCCTGGAGGCCCACCGCCAGAACCTGGCCATGATTGAAAAGGCTGACCTGGTGGTCTTGGGTCCCGTGCCCTGGGGCCCGGGGAATCTGTTGAACCTGGCCGCGGCCGAGGCGGCCCTCCAGCTCCACAAAGATGTGATCGTCCTTGATGCCGACGGCGTTGGGGGGCGGGATTTCACCGAAGATGAAGGACGGCGGCGTTTGGAGGAGCTCATCCGGCAGGGAGCCGTCCCCGCCGGCAGCATCGATGACGTCCTCGACTACTTGCGGAAAAGAGGTCAAGGAGAGAATTGAAGGGATTAATCCAAGTCTATACGGGCAGGGGCAAGGGAAAGACCACCGCGGCTTTGGGGTTGGCCTTGCGGGCCCTCGGCCAGGGTATGCAAGTCCGCATGATCCAGTTCGTTAAGAACGTCCAGGGCTCAGGGGAAGTGAAAATGGCCGGGCAATTGCCGGGCTTTTCCCTGGAGCAGTTTGGGACGGGGCGCTTCGTCAAAGGGCAGCCGGGACCCGATGACAGGGAGAAAGCCGCGGCCGGCTGGGAGGCCGCCCGGGAAAGTCTCCAGGGAGAGTACGATCTGGTGATTCTCGATGAAATCAGTCATGTGCTGAACAAGGGGCTGCTGTCCGCGGAGGAGGTCCTGGAGGCATTAAGCAAGCGCAGCCTCCAGGTTGAGGTGGTCCTGACGGGTCGGGATATGCCACCTGAAATAATCGATAAGGCCGATTTGGTCACGGAAATGGTCCCGGTCAAACATCCCTATGATCAGGGGCTGCCTGCCCGGCGGGGGATCGAGTTTTGACGTATGGGCCAGCCCAATTCGTGGCAAATTAACTAAGGAGCGACAATCCAGGGAGGGGCTTGCATGCACAAGATCAAGTTCGGCACCGACGGCTGGCGGGCCGTCATGTGCGATGAGTTCACCTTTGCCAACGTCCGTCTGGTCACCCAGGCCATTGCGGACTATGTGGGGGGGCGGGGAACGGTCCTGGTGGGTCATGACACCCGCTTCCTTGCCGAAGAGTTTGCCGTCCAGGCGGCAGAGGTCCTCGCGGGAAACGGCATTCCCGTCGAGATCGTCAAGGGTGATGTCCCCACCCCCGTCTTGGCCCATGCCGTTGTTCACCGGCAGTGCCTGGGCGGGATCATGTTCACCGCAAGCCACAACCCGCCCCAATACAACGGCATCAAGTTCATCCCCCATTACGGGGGCCCTGCCGATGATACGATCACCGGGTCCATCGAGGCCAACTTGGCCCAGTTGACTTTCGAGGGGGTCAAGGGAAAGCCATTGGCCCAAGCGGAAGGTCTGGTCCGCTGCATCGAACTGGGGGATGAATATGTGGACTCGGTCCGCTCCCTCGTTGATTTTGACGGCATCGCCCGGGCAGGTCTGAGGGTGGTGGTTGATCCCATGTATGGGACGGGCCGCAAGCTTCTGCCGAGGCTCTTGCAGGAGGCGGGCTGCCTGGTGGATCTGATCCATGATGATCGGGATCCCCTCTTCGGAGGGCTCAGCCCGGAACCCACCGGGGCCCAGCTTCAAGACCTCATCCGCCTGGTAAGGGAGAATAATGCCCACTTGGGCTTGGCCACCGACGGCGATGCGGACCGCTTCGGCGTCATTGACAGCACGGGCGATTTCATCAGCGCCAATCAGGTGCTGGTGCTTCTCCTGGCCCATCTGGTGGAGAACAAGGGGTGGCGGGGTGATGTGGTTCGAACGGTGGCCACCACCCACATGCTTGACCGCCAAGCCGCCCATTACGGGCTGACCCTCCATGAGACCCCCGTGGGCTTCAAGCACATCTGTCAGCTGATGCTGAAAGGTGAGGTCTTGATCGGCGGCGAGGAGAGCGGAGGCCTTAGCATCGGACCCCATATCCCCGAGAAAGACGGCCTGTTGGCCTGTCTGCTTCTTGCCGAGCTGAGGGCGGCGGAGGGCAAGTCCCTGACCGGCATTTTGCAGGAAATCATGGGAGAGGTGGGCGGTTCATGCAGCACCCGTTTGGATATGCATCTGCCGGGGAACAAAAAGGAAGGGCTCATGGCGGCAGCCCGGGGTGTGGAGGATAGCTGGCAAGGGCGCAGGATTGTTCGCCGCATTAATGTGGATGGCATCAAGTGGATTTTCGCCGATGATGCCTGGTGTTTGATCCGGCCTTCGGGCACGGAGCCCCTGGTGCGCATCTACCTGGAAGGGGCCGATCAAGAGGCCCTGGATGGGCTGAAAAAGGATGCATTGGCCTTTGTTGATGCCCTATGAAAGGTGGGGGGATTAAGTGGCGAACGGACGTTGGGTGCTATTGGCAATAGGCCTTCTGGCCGCGGGGATCCTGGTGGGGAGTCTGTCTGCCTCTCTGGGGCCCGATCAGCCCTTTGAGGCGGCTGTGGCCGCGCCTACCTGGGAGGACACGGTGGTCGGCATCGTTCAAAGTGTGGGGCCGGCGGTGGTGAAGCTGGTCACCACCCGGGAGGTGTTCCTGGACCAGTTTTTCTTTCAGGTGCGCCAAGAGGAAGAGGGGGTGGGGTCAGGGGTCATCTTCCATCCCGATGGCTACATTGTGACTAACAATCATGTGGTGGCTGACGCTCGGGAGATCAGGGCCTTTCTTCCCGATGGAAGGGAGCTGGCCGGCAAGTTGGTTGGGCGGGATCCCTATACGGATTTGGCTGTGGTCAAGGTCGACGGTGAGGAGCTGCCCGTTGCGGAACTGGGAAGCTCCAGCAAGCTAAAGGTCGGTCAAAATGTGGTGGCCATTGGCAATCCTTTCCGCTTTGACAACTCGGTGACCACCGGCGTGGTCAGCGCGTTGGGAAGGGACATCAGCGTCCATCCCGAACGGGACTTTGATCTGACGGGGATGATTCAGACGGATGCAGCCATTAATCCGGGGAATTCCGGCGGGCCCCTCCTCGATGGCGAGGGGAAGGTGGTGGGGATCAATACCGCGGTGTTTCGTCCCGCCCAGGGAATTGGATTTGCCATCCCCATTGATCTGGCTAAAGGGATCATCGATCAACTCCTCGAACATGGCAAGGTCATCAGACTCGGGGTGGTGGGGGGGACCTTGACTCCCCAAATCGCAGCGGCCTTGGAGGAGCAGCAGGGGATTGCCTTGGGGACGACCCGGGGGGCTTATGTGCTTCGGGTGATGCCGGAAACGCCTGCGGCCAAGGGAGGCATCAAGCCTGGGGATGTGATCGTGGAAGTGAACGGAACGAAGATAGACTCCATCGAGGAGATGGCGAACCTGGTGCAAAGGGCGGGGTTTGGAGCTTCGCTCGGATTGGTGCTCATCCGGGATGCTGCACCGGTAGAACTGGAAGTGGTGCTGGAGTGAAGGGGCTTTGCAGGTATACATTATCGCCGTAGGCAAGATCCGGGAAGCCCATATTTCTGCCGGAATCCGCCACTATCTGAAGCGGCTCCGCGCCTACGGGCGTTTTGAGATCCGGGAGATTAAGGAGG
>JAAZLZ010000287.1 GCA_012799075.1 Bacillota bacterium | reverse complement strand
TCTGGGTGGTCGACAAGCTGGCATGCCCCAAGAGCTCCTGGACGGTGCGCAGGTCAGCACCCCCTTCCAAGAGGTGGGTTGCAAAGGAATGGCGCAAGTTGTGGGGGGATACCTGACCATATTTGCTTACGATCATTTGTACCCCTCGGGTGGTGAGTCGCCCCCCCCGGCTGTTTAGAAAGAGCGCATTCTCTGACTTGGGGGATTTGAGCCTGGGCCTTCCCTCGGCCAGATAGGCCCGCAGAGCCTTAACAGCCGGCTTTCCTACCAGGCAGATTCGCTCCCGCCGACCCTTGCCCATGACTCGCAATTGACCCCTTGTCAGATCCAAATCGGTCAGATTCAGTCCGACCAGCTCCCCAACTCGCAGTCCCCCTCCATAAAGGGTTTCCAAAATGGCCCGATCCCGGATGCCCAGTGGGGTGGTCACATTTGGTTTGGCCAATAGGGCTTCCGCTTCGTCTTTTTCCAGGTATTTAGGCAGCGGCTGACCCTTTTTCGGTGTAGCTAGGTCCAGGGCAGCCGGGGAAGTGACCGCGCCTATCCGGGCCAGGTAACGGTAAAAAGAACGCAGGGCAGCCAGTTTACGGCTGATGGTGGTCCGGGCAAGGTCCCGGCGCCAAAGACTGGCTAGATACCAGCGCAAGAGCTGGACATCGACAATTCCTTCAGTGTCGGGGAACCACTGGTCGATGAAGTCGAAAAACTGGGTTAGATCCCTCTCGTAAGCTTCAATGGTGTGGGGTGATGCACCCCGTTCACCCTTCAAGTACCCTAGAAAAGCGGGTAAATAATGTCTGATTGGTCTCACCTGCCTAATGTGGGGCTAATCCCTCCCACTTTCCACGGAAGGCTTCCATGTCTTTGAGAGCCCGCTGGGATAGGGCCTGGTTTCGTCGGGCCTTATTGCGGATTCGTTGGGCAAGGGGTGGCAACAGGCCGTAATTGGCATTCATCGGCTGGAAGTCCTGGGACGGACTGGTGCTGATATGGGCCAAAAGCGACCCCAACATGGTCGTGGGGGGCAATACCAACGGTTCCTGGCCTAGGGTCAGCCGGGCCGCGTTGATGCCTGCCCAAAGGCCGGAGGCGGCCGATTCCATGTACCCTTCCACCCCGGTTATTTGCCCGGCAAAGAAAAGACGCGGAAGCTTTCGCAGCTGTTGGGTGGGCTCAAGGAGCCGGGGACTGTGGATAAAAGTATTTCGATGCATGACTCCCAGCCGGACGAATTCCGCCTGAGCAAGGGCCGGGAGCAGGGAAAAGACCCGCCTTTGTTCATCCCAACGCAAGCGGGTTTGGAACCCAACCATATTCATCAGGGTTCCCAGCCTGTTTTCTTTCCGGAGCTGGACCACGGCGAAGGGTCTTTGGCCTGTGCGGGGGTCGACCAGCCCGACGGGCTTTAAGGGACCGAAAAGCAATGTCTGGGGACCCCGGCGGGCCAGTTCTTCAATGGGCAGGCATGCTTCGAAAACCTTTGTTTCCTCCCCGGGAAGGTGGGCCGCGGCCAATCGGGCAT
>JAAZLZ010000022.1 GCA_012799075.1 Bacillota bacterium | reverse complement strand
GGGAAGGGCTCTGCCTGAAGTAAGCCAGACGGGTGAGCCGAGGAGGTATGCAGATGCCCAAGGGTATACTTGGAAAGAAGCTGGGCATGACCCAAATTTTTACGGAGACGGGGGTTTTGCTTCCGGTAACGGTTATTGAGGCCGGCCCTTGTCCCGTGGTACAAGTGAAAAAGGAAGCAACCGATGGCTATAATGCCATTCAAATCGGGTTCGAAGAAAAGCCGGAGAAAAGGATAACGAGACCCCTCCGGGGCCATTACGCCAAGGCAGGGGTGAAGCCTCGCCGCCTTCTCCGGGAGCTGCGGACTAAGAATGCCGCGGCCTTAGATGAAGTGAACGTGGGCCAGGAGATCACCGTGGACATCTTCGAATCGGGGGATTACGTCGATGTGACGGGCATCTCCAAAGGAAAGGGCTTTGCCGGCGTCATCAAACGCTGGAATTTCCACAGGGGTCCCATGGGCCATGGGTCCATGTACCACCGGAGGGTAGGCTCCCTAGGAGCTACGGGAGCGTCCCGGGTTTTCAAAGGACGCAAGCTCCCCGGCCGGATGGGAGGCGAGCAGGTGACCATCCAGGGCCTGCGGGTGGTGAGGGTGGATCCTGAGAGGAATCTGCTGTTGGTGCGGGGTTCCGTTCCGGGACCTAACGGCGGACTGGTCTTAGTACGCCCAACCATTAAAAACAAGAAAGGGGCCTGAGGGTCCTAGTAGGAAAGGAGGCGGCGTGGGTGCCTAAAGTTGTTGTATATAACATAGCTGGCGAGCAGGTAGGGGAAATCCAGCTCGACGAAGGGATTTTCGGAGTCGAGGTGAACGAAGACCTGCTTCACCAGGCGGTGGTCATGTACCAGGCCCGTAAGCGGCGGGGCACGGCCGCCACGAAGACCCGCGGCCTAGTTGCCGGGGGCGGGCGGAAGCCCTGGAGGCAAAAGGGAACGGGCCGAGCTCGGCACGGTTCCATTCGCTCTCCCCTTTGGGTGGGGGGTGGAACGGTTTTTGGACCCCAGCCCCGGGACTACAAGTATTCCATGCCTAAAAAAGCAAGGCGACAGGCCTTAAGGTCGGCTTTGTCGGCGAAGGTGAATACAGGGAGCCTGATCGTGGTTGATGAGCTAAAGCTGGATCAGCCCAAGACCAAGACCATGTACGGCATCCTACAGAATCTGAACGCCAGCGGCTCCACCTTGCTGGTCACCGCCGGGCCCGATGATAATGTGCGCCTGTCCGCCAGGAACATTGCCAAGGTGAAGGTGCTGCCGGCCAATGAGCTCAATGCCCTTGAGGTCCTGTCATACCGGCGGCTGCTCTTGACCCAGGATGCCGTGGCCAAGGTGGAGGAGGTGCTGGCATAGTGGACGCGCGGGATATTATCATCCGACCGATTGTCACCGAGGGGAGCATGGCCTTGTTGGAGCAGCAAAAGTATGTGTTCGTCGTTGCTCTCAAGGCAAACAAGACCCAGATCAGGCACGCGGTCGAAGAGATTTTCAACGTCAAAGTGAAAAGCGTGAACACCATGCGTGTAATGGGGAAGGAAAAGCGGATGGGCAGGCATGCGGGACGCACGCCTAATTGGAAAAAGGCCATCGTCACCCTGCAGCCAGGGGAGACGATTGAGCTCTTCGAAGGCATCTAGGTCCTTCAGGGGAGCCGAGGGAGGGAAAGATTGTGGCGGTTAAGACATACAAACCCACCTCGCCGGGACGTCGGGATATGACCGGCTCCAACTTTTCCGACATCACTAGGAAAACGCCGGAAAAGGGCTTGCTGGCATCCTTGACAAACAAGGGTGGTCGAAACGTCCAGGGCCGGGTCACCGCCAGGTACCGGGGTGGTGGGCACAAGCGAAGATACAGGTTGATCGACTTTAAGCGGGATAAGGATAATGTGCCTGCAAAGGTGGCTACCATCGAATATGATCCCAACCGGTCGGCTCGGATAGCGCTGCTTCACTATCTAGACGGGGAAAAGCGCTACATCATCGCTCCGTTGGGATTGCAGGTGGGTCAGATGGTCGAGTCGGGACCCGATGCAGATATCAAGGTTGGCAATGCGTTGCCTTTGCGGAACATTCCCGTTGGAACCACAGTCCATAACGTGGAGATGCAGCCCGGCAAGGGCGCGCAGCTGGTCCGCTCCGCAGGGACTGGCGCGCAGCTGATGGCGAAAGAGGGAAATTACGTGACTTTGCGCCTTCCCTCGGGGGAATTCCGCATGGTGCATCAGAGCTGCCGGGCTACGGTAGGTCAGGTGGGCAATGTGGAGCACGAGAACATCACCATCGGCAAAGCGGGTCGCAGCCGCTGGCTGGATCGGCGGCCCCGGGTTC
>JAAZLZ010000286.1 GCA_012799075.1 Bacillota bacterium | reverse complement strand
CAGGAGCTGGGGGACATCCTTGGTCTCCCCGGGGCTGTCCTGGTCGAGACGGCAACTGCATACAACGGGTTCGTCACGGACAAGGCCGACCCGGATTTCGGCCGCAAACACCTGGATCATGAACTGGCCAGGGCTCCCTACTATGCCGTTGAAGTCACCCCCGCGATCCATCACACCATGGGGGGCCTGGCGATCAACACCAAGGCCGAAGTGCTAGGTGGCGATGGAAAGGCCATCCCCGGTCTTTATGCTGCTGGAGAGGCAACGGGAGGCGTCCACGGAGCCAACCGCTTAGGGGGGAATGCCGTGGCCGACATCATCGTCTTCGGACGCATCGCAGGAGCAGAGGCAGCCGCCTTCAGCGGCAAGTAAACCCCCTGTCATGACAATGACCGCCCCGGCGCACCGGGGCGGCTCTTTTTCTTCGCGGCCAAAAAACCTTTCCAAGCAGGAAGATCGCTTTTTACGGTGAATCTGACACAACAAATGACCCAGTTTGAAAGGGGGAGACGGCATGAATGCTTGGGAGTGCACACTCTGCGGCTATGTTTACGTCCCTGAGGAGGAGGGCGGCATCCCCTTCGAGGAATTGCCCGATGATTGGGTTTGTCCCTTGTGCGGAGCAGATAAGGACGCTTTTGAACCGATAGAATAGGGTATTCTAGGAGGGACTGCTGGTGCACTGGAAATGTTCGGTATGCAACTACATCTGGGAAGGGGAGGCCCCGCCGGAAAAATGCCCCAAGTGCTCCCACCCGAAGGAGAAATATCAGGCCCTGACGGAAGAGCAATGGGGGCTGGTAGAACGGTCCAGGCTGACCAACGACCTGCATGTAAAACTGCTCAACATCCTTCCCGCCCTAGCGGAAATCGCCCGCCAAGGGATCGAAGATGACTTGGATCCCCCCTGCGTCAAGATCTTCCAACAAATCCGCGAGCAAGCCTCCTTCTTGGAGCAATCAATCAAGGCCGAGCTGGAAGGCCATATGAAGAAGGGCAAATGGGGTTAAAGGCATTGAGAGGGTGTGGAGACACACCCTCTTCAGCTTAGATGCGGGCGGAAGCTTTGTCCGCATGGGCAAGAATCCGTTCCATGACCCTCGCCCGCAAAGCCGCCACGCCATCGAAATCCATGTGGGGTACATAATAGGACTCCAATTGATCATGGGCCTGTTTTGCCTGCCTAAGAAAACTGATGGATCGCTCCAAGAGTTGATTGAAGAGCTCCCGGTCTTCTTCGATGAGCTTTCTATCCTGCTGCGCCGGATCCAGGCAGTTGCCCATGTCAATAAGGCCTGCCAATCCCTCCCGGATGTAAGGGTGATAAATCGTCGAGGTTGCCACCGCGGCCTTCAGCTCCGGAATGATTAGATGCTCCACCCTGCCGACAGGATCTAAGGGGCACTGGTAGAATTCAACATCAAAGCCCCGCTGGAGGGCATCCTCGCCTAAGGTGCGCAGCAATTGGGATTTGCCCGTCCCCGGTTCTCCCGTCACCACATACACATCCTTCACCGGATCCATTAACCCATCTAGAAAGCTCACCAGCCCAGAAGCCGTGATGGCGGTGGCAAATAGACATCGCCGTCGGCCGGGCGACTTGGCCACAGGATAAGGGGAGAGGAGCTCTTGCAAGAAGCTCCTTTTTTGATTGACAAGCCCCCCCTGCAGCGCTGCCCGGTTTGCCGCGGCCCAATCATCGTAGATGTTCTTGGCCGCCTGCAGCGTCCGATAGGCATGGGCATAGTGCCGACCGATCGACTGGGTGTGGCGGATGATCTCGACCCGGTTGGCTTTGAGGGATCCTTCATCCCAATAATCGCCCAAGTTAACGATCCAATCGACACATCCCGGATACAATGGATCGACAACGTGGGGAGCAGTTCCATCCAGCAAAGCCACCCCAATGGTAGGGAAGGCAACGGCATCAAGAGAATCGGGATCCGAGGCGCAGTGATGGTACTCCACGGGTAAGCCCCGGCGGAGCATCTCCCCGGCAATGCCCTTCATGAAGACGGACTTGCCAACTCCCGGCCCCCCTTTGAGGATCAGAACGTCCTTTGCCTCCTCCCGCCGGATGATGTACTGGAAAAAGGAGAAAAATCCCTGGGGCGTATTATTCCCCGGGAAGAACTTGCGGAGAACATAGGCATCCATATCATCGCCCCCCTTTTAACCCCTATCAAACCCCTTTTAGCATATGCATGATCCAACTCCTGTGGTGCAAAGACTATAAGGCAGTGTGTAGTATACCCTTGGAAAGGTGGCCGCAACATGGAAGGCAAGATGAAAGGCCAGTTCCTCGTCCTGGCCGCTGTTCCCTTTGTGATGGTCCTGGGCAATTCCATGCTGATCCCGATTTTCCCCCAACTCAAGAAGGCCATGAATCTGACCCAGTTCCAGGTAGGTCTTATCATCACCGCTTTTTCCCTGCCGGCAGGGCTCCTCATCCCCTTTACCGGGGCCGCCTCGGACCATGTGGGAAGGAAAACCATCATGGCTCCCTTCTTGGCCCTCTATGGACTGGGAGGACTAATCGCCGGCTTTGCCGCCCTGCTGTTGGATAATCCCTTTCCCGTCGTTGTGGCCGGGCGCATTGTGCAAGGCATCGGGGCCGGGGGCACCTATCAATTGGCCATGGCCTTAACGGGGGACATCTTCAAGTCCAGTGAACGGGTCAAGGCCCTGGGGTTCTTGGAGGCTGCCAACGGCCTTGGCAAAGTCCTAAGTCCCATCCTAGGCTCCCTATTCGGTCTGATTTCCTGGTATGCCACCTTTTTCGCCTACGGGATCATCGCCCTTCCCGCAGCCTTGGCCGTATGGCTCGTCATCAACGAGGAGGCAATTGAGCGCAAAAAGCAAAGCCTTGCCCAGTACTGGCAAAGCCTAAGAAGCATCTTCCGCAAGAAGGCCATACCCCTGCTGGCTAGCTACCTGGCGGGCATGACGGTGCTGTTTTTGCTGTTCGGAGTCCTAAGCTTCTTGTCTGACGATCTGGAAGCACGCTTTCATATCCTGGGCTTTAAGAAAGGATTGGTCTTGGCGGGTCCCGTGGGGGCGATGGCGCTGACTTCATTCCTGGCCGGCCTCTTCCTGCAGAACAGGACAAACCTTCTTAAACCAACGGTGGTCGCCGGGACGGCCATTGCAGCAGCCGCCTTGGGAGCTGCCGCGTTCGTCACAAGTCTTGTCCCCTTTTTGGGCATCATGGTCCTGTTGGGAATAGCCATCGGGGCGGTCCTGCCGCCGATTAACTTATTAATCACCGGCTGCGCCCCGACCAGTGAGCGGGGTCTAGTCACCAGCCTCTACGGCACCGTCCGGTTTTTTGGCGTGGCCTTGGGGCCGCCCACATTCGGACTGGTGGTTGATCTTGGCCGGCGGTTCATGTTTGGGGCGGCGGGGGCCCTTGCGGGAGTCGTGATGATCTTGGCTTGGGTGTTCATCAAGCCCAAGGTCATGCTGGTCCAGACAAAAGAAGAGGATGAGCAGTCGGCTCATCCTTCTCGGGAAAGTCAGTGAAATGATCAAATGGCCCCTTCCACCCAATGGGGGACCTTCGGTCTGGTGGGAACGGTCACACTGGCCGACCACTTGCCGCACCGGTCTCCCCATCGGCCCACTACTTCGCCTTCTTCGATCACCTGGACTACTTCACAATGGTTGGGGCAATCCTGACAGACGAAGCTGTTGGTAACATAGTCCCTGATCCCTACATCAAACCCCTTAAACTGGGAGGGTCGACCGTCGGCGACCGTTTCTTGGGCCAGGAGAGCCGCCCCAATGGCTCCCATTACATCAAAGCGATGGGGTACGATGACAGGCACCTGGAGGGCCTTCTCGAAGGCGGCTCTAATCCCCGCATTGGCCGCCACCCCTCCTTGAAAGACTACCGGCGGACGAATGTCCTTCCCCTTGGCCACATTGTTTAGGTAGTTGCGAACCAAGGCCTCACATAGGCCGGCAATGATGTCCTCCACCTTGTGGCCCATCTGCTGCTTATGGATCATGTCGGATTCGGCAAAAACGGAGCACCGGCCGGCGATGCGGGTAGGAGATGTGGACCGCAGCGCCCGTTCGCCAAACTCCTCGATGGGGATGTTCATCCGCGCCGCTTGATGATCGAGAAAAGAGCCTGTACCCGCAGCGCAGACCGTATTCATGGCAAAATCAACGACAACCCCATCCCGCAGGATAATGATCTTGGAGTCCTGGCCCCCAATTTCCATGATGGTGCGCACGCCAGGCACTTCCCTCAAGGATGCGACCGCGTGGGCCGTGATCTCGTTCTTGGCCACATCCGCACCGATGACCAACGCTGCCAGCCGGCGACCACTGCCCGTTGTGCCCGCCCCCAATACCTGCAGTCCACCCAGGTGCCTGCCGCCTAGGACGCGGAGTCCCTCCTGAATAGCTTGAATGGGCCGCCCGCCGGTACGCAGGTAGATGCTGTCAATCAACTCCGCCTCTTCATTTAATAAGACCAAATTTGTGCTAACCGATCCGAGATCTATTCCCAAAAAGACGTTCACCGGGCGACCCCCTGTTCCTTTACCCTTTTTTTCCCCATCAAGTCAACAAAGGCTTCCAGCCGCGTCCTAACGCCCTCTTTACCCGTATGTTCGTCCAGATAGAGGGTCATGACGGGGAAGCCCAAATCAGAGCTTACCTTAGTCAAAATCCCCTTGGCAACAATTTCCGGAATGCAGGTGAAGGGGGCAAGGTGGACAACGCCATCAAAACCATCGCGGGAGTACATGACCGTTTCCCCCACATTGATGATCCCGTGGCCCCCAATCATTTCATCGAGATAGGGTCGGGCCCACCTTTTGGCATCCCGATCCGCCGGGATCCGGAAGAAGTCGAGAAAGGCGTTCTCTTGCGTCCATTTCGTCAGATAAATGGACCGGTCAACTTCCACTCCCAGCTCGCCTAAGGTCTCTGCCACATCGCCGTTGGCGAAGGGCTCCAACACCACGTAGATTTCCCCCACCAACCCCACCTTCAAGGGCGCTGCGTCGGGGTCAATGGGAACGGCGGCCAAGACCTCTTCGACCTTCTTTTCCGCCTCGATCAGTTGTTCCATATCCTTGGCGCTGCGGACAATGCTGAGACATTTTCGGAGGGCTCTGGTCGTAGATCCCGTCTCCAGCTCCCTTGGCCTGAGATAATAGGCCCGCTCCTCGATTATGTCAAGGAGTTCCAGCTTCCGCCAGACAAAAAGGCCCGTAGTCCACACCTGGGACAAGGGGACATGGATCAGCCGCCGCACTTGCTTGATGAGATCACGCATATGCCCTTTGGGAGGCTCAAGGGTGATGGTCTCCACTTCATAGCCCAAATCCCACAGGATCCGCCGGTGCATCTCCATGTAAAAGCCGGCCCGGCAAGGGCCCACGCCCCCTGAGGACACAATGGTGTCGGCCCCCAGGGCGATGCCCTCTAGATAAGTTCCCATGAGGATCTTGAAGGGCAGGCAGGCAAACTCCGGCGAATAGCGGGTTCCCAGGTCTAAGGTCCGCTTCGTAATTGGAGGGGGAGGGATCACTTCGTTGCCAAACCCCTTCAAGAGGTCAGTAATAGCTATATGGGATGTGCCCATGCGAGGGAAGGTGATTTTCATGCGCTTGCCTTCTTTCTAACCAGCATGTCGACAAAGGCGTCGATCCTGGTGATAATCCCTTCTTGCCCTGAGTGTTCATCCAACGAAAGGGTTGTGAAGGGAACCTTCCCCTTTGCTTCGAGCTCAACCAGCTTGCTGACCATGGCATCCGGACCACAACCAAAGGCAGTAACATGAATCACCCCGTCCACCATCCCCTTGTCAAGATAGTACATGGCGGCCCAGACAACGCGGTTGCTGTAATGCCAAAAAAGGTTCTTGGGCATTTGACGGGATAGGCGTTTTAGGGCCCCGGGGGGCGCCATCTCCGCGGTAAGCACCTGTACTCCCCGCTCCTCAAGGAGTCCCAGCAGATTAGCCGATACAAAAGGATCATTAATCAAGTAAGGATATCCTAATAAGGCCAGCCGGGGCCCTTGGACAGTGTTCTTCATCCTCTGCCGAATGCCCAAGGCTTCCGCGACGGTCATCCCCCTCCGGACGCTCCTTAGGAAAACATGCCAGGCATCCAGGGCCTTAGCGCACGCGCGAAGTCCCTTTATCGGACTTGCTCCTAGGGAATGGGCAGTCTGTCCACAGATGCGAAAAAGGCTCATCCGTCCATAACGCAGGAAGATCCTGGGACTGAGCATTGGAGGCAAATCCTCAATCGATGCTTGGATCAAATCGGGCAAGCCAAGAAACTTGGGACAAAAAGTCTCCTTGGGAGCAACCCTAACCATGCGGGGAAGGAAGATGACATCCACGTTGTCCTCGGCCAAAGCCCGCACATGGCCGTGGACCAACTTAATGGGAACACAGGCATCCGAAACGGTATGTTGAACCCCCCAGTCAAGGATAGCCTTCGTTGTTGTCGGAGAGCTCACCACTTCAAAGCCAAGTTCTTGGAAAAAAACTTCCCAGAAAGGAAAATACTCATAGTAAGCGAGGGTGGAAGGTATACCAATTCTCATGCAAAATCGCCGACCTCATATTTCATTTTACCATTTGTTCCCCAACTAGCACAACTCCCCGTCAACTGATAAAGACAACCACCCCCGTATAATTTGCGATCGCGGGCAGCTAGACGCGCCTTCCCCGCAATTGCCTCCCTCACCATCCCGCATAATTATCCTATGTTCCCACTGTCCATAGGTGGGATTTGTCTATGGAAATGCGCGCGAAGGGAGTGTCTTCGTAGGCCAGTCTTTGCCGAAGAAGCCCGTCCATGCGTCGACACTTATAGCTAGCATTAACAGCGGCCTTGGGCATCCTGTTGCAGGCAGCCTGCAGCCGATAGCATCCCATGGTTTTACCCAATTATAAGTTCGATGCCGACGGGGAAAAACCTGCCGCCTCGCGATAAGTACTTGGTTAATCAAGACCCGCCCAAAGCAGGAAACGGTCTGACAAAGTAGAAGTAGAGGTTGTGCTCACCTTCACTAGATATAGGTGACACACCCCCCCATCTAGAAGGACGGTATCTGCCCGATGCCGCCCTTCTTTTGATCGATCAAGTCTTTCGTTCGAGTTTTCCCAATTGTTTTTATTATCTACTGGAAGGACTTTATTGTTATGTTGTCTAATATATCCATACGTCTTTTTCACCAATTCTCGAAGGGGGGAATGTGTGATGCGTAGAACCGTTGGGCTCGTCCTTGCCCTTGTGCTAATGGCGGCATGTACTGCCTACGGCTCCGAGCCGATCACCATCGGGGCCATCGGAGCCATCACCGGCTCGGCCGCCATGGCCGGGGAACAAGGATTCAGGGGAATCGCGCTGGCTGAAGAGGACATCAACGCCGCCGGAGGCATTTTGGGCCGCCCCGTCAAGATCATCTTCGAGGATTCCAAGGGGCTGCCGACGGGAGGGGTTACGGCCGTTCGCAAGCTGATTTTCCAGGATAAGGTCGTCGGGGTAATTGGCTGCCACCAGAGCACCGTCGTCATGGCCGTCGAGCCGCTGGCCCGCCAAGAAGGGGTCATCCTCATGGCCAAGGGAAGCGCCGCGGTAATCACCGAGGCAGGCAATCCATGGGTTGTGCGGGTGCGGGAGTATGATACCCTGGCATCCTTCGCCAAGATCCAGCACGCCGTTGGGCAAGGCTACACTAAGTTCGCTATTTTCCACAACACCGACCAGTTCGGTGAGGGCGGCCGGGGGAACCTGCTGGAAGCCCTGGACAAATTCGGTCTGAAGCCCGTGGCCGTCGAGGCACATAATACCGGGGACAAGGACTTCACCGCCCAGCTCCTAAACATCCGCCGGGCTGAGCCGGAAGTCCTGATCGCTTGGACCCATGGAGATGAGCATGCCTTGATCTGCCGCCAGGTCAAACAGCTCCTGCCGGATGTAGTCTATTACGGCAGCATGGGCGTCTCACAAGCTTCTTCGATCCAAATGGCCGAGGGTACATCGGAAGGCGCCTACAGCACCTCTCCCTATTCCTATTTGAACCCGGACCCCGACGTTCAGGCCTTCGTCGTCAAGTACGAGGAGCGCTTTGGGCGGAAGCCGGAGACTTTCTCCGTCCTCTATTACGACTCGGCAATGATGCTGGCCGAGGCCATCCGCCGGGCGGGCACCATCGATGACCGGAGCAAGGTCCTGGCTGAACTCAAGAAAATCAAGGGCTGGAAGGGCGTTTCGGGAATTGAATACTCTTTTGATGAGAAGGGCGAGGCATTCAATCAGATCTTCGTCGTGAAGATTGAAAATCAGGTGCCGGTCATCATCGACAAGGTGACGGTGGAGTAGTCCGGATTGCATCAAGTCAAGTCCAAGGGGCCTTGGGCGCGTTGCCGCCTAGGGTCCTTTTTTTGACCTCCCAAGGAGGTTGCTCCCGATTCCAGGCCATTGTCCGACTTCTTTTTATTATCTGTCGGAAGGATTTTCTTAGCGCTTTGTTTAATATAGTCCACGTAGCCGATCCTATCCCAAAAATCACTAAAGGGGGTAATAATCAAATGCGTAGAACCGTTGGCCTAGTTCTTGCTCTAGTCTTGATGGCAACCTGCGCGGCCTATGGGGCACAACCCGTCAACATCGGGGCCATGGGAGCCATCACCGGTGGTTCAGCCATCTCCGGAGAGCAGGCATCCCAGGGACTTGCGCTGGCTGAAGAAGACATCAACGCTGCCGGAGGAGTCTTGGGTCGCCCAGTGAAGATCATCATGGAAGACTCCAAGGGGCTGCCGACGGGAGGAGTCACCGCTGCTCGCAAGTTGATTTTCCAGGACAATGTGGTCGGCATCATCGGCTGCCACCAGAGCACCGTCGTCATGGCCATCGAGCCCCTAGCCCGCCAGGAAGGGGTCATTTTAATGGCCAAGGGAAGCGCTGATATGATCACCCAAGCCGGCAATCCATGGGTTGTCCGGGTAAGGGAGTATGACACCTTGGCTTCCTTCGCCAAGATCCAGCACGCCGTTGAGCAAGGCTACACTAAGTTCGCTATTTTCCACAACACCGACCAGTTCGGTGAGGGCGGACGGCAAAACCTAATCGATGCCCTGGCCAAATTTGGCCTTGAGCCTGTGACCGTTGAAGCTCACAACACCGGGGACAAGGACTTCACCGCCCAGCTGTTGAACATTCGCCGGGCTGACCCGGAAGTGTTGGTAGTCTGGACCCACGGCGACGAGCATGCCTTGATCTGCCGCCAAGTCAGTCAATTGATTCCCGATGTCCAGTACTACGGCAGCATGGCTGTTTCCCAGTGGTCATCCATCCAGATGGCCGAGGGAACATCAGAGGGCGTCCTTAGCACTTCGCCCTATTCTTACCTGAACCCCGACCCCGATGTGCAGGTTTTCGCCGAGAGGCACGAGAAGCGCTTCGGCCGCAAACCGGAAACGTTCACCGTCCTTTACTATGACTCCGCGATGATGCTGGCGGAGGCCATCCGACGGGCGGGCACCGCCGATGATCGGGACAAGGTTCTAGCCGAGCTCAAGAAGATCAAAGGCTGGAAGGGTGTTTCAGGTATTGAATATTCCTTTGATGAGACGGGAGAGGCTTTCAATCAGATCTTCATCATCAAGATTGAAAACCAGGTGCCAGTCATCATCGATAAGGTGACCGTTAAATGACCAATTTGTGCGGGGCAGGAATTCTGCCTCGCCTTTGTTTTGTCCAGTTCGTACCGGGGAGGTGTGACACGCCAGCTTCAACTGGCGTAATCTCATGGCAGAGCTGGCTATAGTCTTACAGCAAATTGTAGCGGGACTTGCTCTAGGAAGCATCTACGGTCTGGTCGCCCTAGGGTACAACTTTATTTTCAATGCCGTGGGCATCGTCAACTTGGCCCAAGGGGACTTTGTCATGCTGGGTGGATACATTTACGGTGGAACCTTGACTCTTCTGTTGGGGCTCCCCTTCCTCCCCGCCTTGATCTTGACGGCGGTTGCCATGGCCATTTTTGGCATCGTATCCCAACGGATCGTTTACTATCCCCTTCGCGATGCCCATCCACGGATGGTCATGCTGAGCACCATCGCCCTGGGGATTTTCCTCAAGAACATTTCGCTGATCGCTTGGGGGACTTATCCCGTTTCCGTTCCTGGCCTTTTCGGGCAGCGAGGTTTGCGCATCGCGGGCGTTTCGATTCTGTATCAATACATTTTCATCCTGGTCTGCGTGATCATCCTGCTGGCCGTCCAGCAGTTCTTCTTCAGAAAGACCACCCTCGGCAAGTCCATGCGGGCGGTGGCCCAGGATAGGCTCGCAGCCATGCTCATGGGAATCGACGCCTATAAAGTGATTGCCATCACCTTTGCCTATTCTTCCACCTTGGCAGCCATCGGCGGCGTCCTTCTCGCTCCGGTATTCATGGTGTCCCAGGTGCTGGCCAATGTGGGCCTTAAGGGTTTTGCCGCCTGTGTCATCGGCGGCTGGGGGGATATCACCGGGGCAGTCATCGGGGGCCTGGTCGTGGGTCTAGTCGAGGTGTTCAGCGCCAGTTATATTTCGTCCGTCTACAAAGATGCCATCGTATTTGCGATCCTCATCGGCTTCCTAATCTTCCGGCCTCAGGGCATCTTGGGCCGGGCAACTGAAGAGAGTCTATAGGGGGGAAGGCAATGCGTGGTTCGAAACTTCGTAACGTTAGTCTAGTTGTCATCTTCGCGCTGCTCGCTTGCGCAGAACCCCTGATCGCCAGCCGGTTCTATAAATTTGTCCTAGCCCTGGCCGTCATTAATGTGATCATGGTAATGGGCCTGCACATCATCTTCGGCCTCACCGGACAGATTTTCATGGGCATGGCCGGTTTCTGGGGCATCGGCTCTTATATCTTGGCCCTGATCACCACCCGGTTGGGCTTAGGCTTTTGGCCGGCGCTGCTCCTGTCTTCCCTGGGGGTTGGTCTCATGGGCTTGGTATTGGGGATCCCAACCCTGAGGCTCAAGGGATACTACCTGTCCATTACTACCATCGGGTTTGGTGAAATAACCCGCTTTATTCTCATGAACTGGTCCCCTGTCACCGGCGGGGTTTTCGGGGTGTTCAACATTCCCAGGCCGAACTTCGGCAGCTTCGTGTTCACCAATGATGCCCACTTCTACTATTTCAGTCTCGTGTTGGCCGCGATCCTGGCAGTAATCGCCTCGATCCTGGAGGACTCCAAGTACGGGACTGCCTTCAAGGGAGTTCGAGATGACGAACTTGCCGCGGATGCCATCGGGATCGACTCCACCGGGATAAAGGTCATGGCTTTCATCACTTGCGGGCTGTTCGTTGGCATCGGCGCCGGGCTTTACTCGAGCCTGCTGACCTACATCAGTCCGGAAGTATTCACCCTGGAAGAGTCCTTTCGCTTCGTCACCATGGTTCTGATCGGTGGAATCGGCTCCCTTCCAGGGGCCATTGTGGGCGCCGTGCTGTTGACCTTCCTACCGGAAATGCTTCGTTTCCTCCAGTCTTGGTATCTAGCTATTTACGGTCTCATCGTCCTCGGCATCGTCATCTACCAACCGGCAGGAATCATGGGAGCACTGCAGGGATACCTCGATCGCAGGATGATTGCCGCAAGAAGGGAGGGGAAGGAGTATGGCGCTTCTTAGTTCCCGCCAAGCAACCAAGTACTTCGGCGGCCTGTGCGCGGTGGACAACCTGGACCTTACTGTCAATGAAGGGGAGATTTTTGCCCTCATCGGTCCGAACGGCTCGGGCAAGACCACTTTCACCAACCTGGCTACGGGAATGATGGCCCCAACTTCAGGCCATGTGGAATTCCAAGGCACCATCGTCTCGGGCCAGCGACCCCACGCCATCACCCAAATGGGGCTGGTGCGCACCTTTCAGAACCTGCGGATCTTCTCGAGCTTGACCGTACTGGAACACGTTACCTTAGGACACTTTTGCCGTACCACCACCGGAGTTTGGAGCAATATCCTGCGGACCAAGCAAGTCAAGGAAGAAGAGGAAGAAATACGGGCCCGCGCGGAAGAGGTGCTTGATTTCCTCGGGCTGTTGGATAAAAAGAATTGGCTGGCAAAGAACCTCCCCTACGGCCAGCAGCGGCTCTTGGAAATCGCCCGGGCCCTGGCCACGGAACCTAAGCTGATTATTCTCGATGAGCCGGCCGCTGGGATGACCATGCAAGAAAGCAACGATCTCATCCATCTGATCCGGTCCATCCGCGATCGGGGGATTACGGTCTTCTTGATCGACCATAAGATGAGACTGGTGATGAACGTGTCTGAACGAATAGCAGTGTTGAACTTCGGTCGCAAGATAGCAGAAGGCACCCCCAAGGAGATCCAAGAGAATCCCGATGTCATTGAAGCCTACCTTGGCAAGGGCAGAAGGACGGCTTAATTTTGGAAAGGAAGAGGCCCATGCTTCGTCTAGAAAAGGTTAACGCTTTCTATGGCCACATTCAGGCCCTGCATGAAATTTCTTTGGAAGTGGCCGAGGGGGAAATCGTCTGCTTAATCGGGGCTAATGGTGCGGGCAAGACGACTACTTTGATGAGCATCATGGGAGTAGTAGCCACCCCCCAGGGAAAGATCTTGTTCCAGGGAGAAGACATCACAGGTCAGCCCACCCCCTGGATCGTAAGCAAAGGGATCTCGTGTGTGCCGGAAGGGCGCAGAATTTTCCCCAAACTGACAGTCATGGAGAACTTGGACATGGGGTTTTATCCCCGCCGCAATCGGCCCGAGGAGTTCGAGGAAGACTTGGAGAGGGTCTTCCGGCTGTTCCCGATTCTTAAGGAACGAAAGGACCAGTTCGGGGGAACCTTAAGCGGAGGCCAGCAACAGATGCTCTCCCTCGCCAGGGGATTGATGGCCAGGCCCAAACTGCTCCTCCTCGATGAACCTTCATTGGGGCTAGCGCCATTGCTCGTCGAACAGGTGATGGAAAGCATTGTTGAAATCAATAAGCAGGGCACAACGGTTCTTCTCGTTGAGCAAAACGCCCTCATGGCCTTGGAGATCTCCCATCGAGGCTACGTTTTGGAGACAGGCGCCATCACCATCGCCGGAGAGGCCGAAAGACTCATGGCCGATGCCCAGGTTCGCAGTTCCTATCTTGGGACTTAACGCGACATTAGGCGGCGAGCAAGCCTCTCAATCCGTTGAGTGATGTAGCGTCCCTCCCCGCGGCTTAAGATCCGGGGCTGGCAGTTGGTGATTCTAACGGGCAAGAAGTCAATTTGCTCAACCTTGCCCCTTTTCAAGACAGCCTGCAGGATGACCGATTCTTCCGTGAGGGGGGGGCGCAGCTCATCGAAGATGAAGTTGCCCAAGCTGTAGATGATAACGCCCCATCTGTGGAATTCGACCCCCTGAAGAACGTGGGGGTGATGCCCGAGGACCAGGTGGGCTCCAGCGTCGATTGCCCCCCGGCCCAACTCATACTGGGCCAGGGTGGGCTCTTCTTTATATTCCTGTCCCCAATGAAATGAAACGACGACCACATCGGCCTGCTCCAAGGCAGAGCGTACATCCTCTTTCACCAAGTCCAGCCTAGCCGGCGCAACCCCGGGCAGGATATCTGTCGCTGCCCAGTTGTGGGGCTCCCTCGTATAGACAAACCACATCTCTGTGTAGGCCAAGAAGGCTATCCTGAGCCCACCCTCTTCCACGATAAGGGGGGTTCGGGCCTCCCGCAGGTTTCGCCCCGCTCCAGCGAAACCGATCCCCGCCTCGCCAAGGATGTCCATGGTCTGGAAGAAAACCTGATTATCATAATCCAGGATGTGGTTGTTGGCCAACGATACCACATCGATTCCCCCGTAGGAAAGCCCCTGTACTGATTCCGGCTCCCCCCGGAACATGTTCAGGAATCGGCCGCCAACCCCCAGGGGGCACTCCAGGTTGGCAAAGACCAGCTGGGCCTGTTTGAGGGTAGGGGCCACCTTCTCAAAGGGATAGGTCCAT
>JAAZLZ010000285.1 GCA_012799075.1 Bacillota bacterium | reverse complement strand
TTGATAAAATCTTAAAAGGGCACTTGAAGGACTCAGGACCCCTCATCCCGGTCCTGCAGAACGTCCAGCGCCGGTTCGGTTATCTTTCCCGGGAAAATTTAGCATATATTGCCCGGGCTTTACGGGTCCCTTTGAGCGATGTCTTCGGCACCGCCAGCTTCTACGCCCAGTTTTATCTGGCCCCCCGGGGCGAGAACATGGTCCGGGTCTGCCAGGGAACGGCCTGCCATGTACAAGGGAGCAGAGCAATCCTGGCCGCCTTTGCCGATGCCTTGGGGATCGATGCCGGGGAGACCACCGCCGACGGCAAGTTCAGCTTGGAGCGGGTGGCCTGCCTGGGCTCCTGCGGCCTAGCCCCGGTGGTGATGATCAACCAGCAGACCTTCGGCCGCCTCGCCCCTGAGGATGTGCCCCTGCTCTTAGCGAAAATGAGCATTCCTGTGGCTGGCGGCCCCTGATGTTGGCCTTGACCATTTGGGCCGGGGCTTTATCGTTCTATGAGCCCCATGAGAAGACGCACCACCAGCCAAAGCAGGCTCCCTCCCAGCATGTAGGCAAGGCCCACCTTTCTTGCCAGCCGGGCCTCCCGGAAGAAGCCTTGGGCCTGGAGGAGGCGGCCATCGATCCAGTATGAGCCCAGGCCCGCCCCTAGAATGAAAAGCATCTGGCCTGAGTCGTAATGTTCGGCCAGCCAGCTGATGATTTCCCTAAGCATCTTTGACACCCCTGATCCAAGCGATGAGTAGCAGCAGCCCGGGCGCAATCCACGCAACGATAAGGCCCAAGAGTCTCTCCAGCAACAGGACGTTTTCCGTCGTCACGATATTATCCGGGATAAGGGCAATGAAGAAGATGATGGGAGCTAGGGGAAAGGCCAAGGGATACTGCTTGCGAAACTTGGTCAGGCGGGCTAGGGCGGTGCAGACCAGGTAGTTGTTGACCATGAGGCTGGCGGAGGCCACCGTCACCCAAATGACCATGAAGGTGATCTCAAGGCGTTCCAGAATCCCTCCGGGAATGGCCAGGAATTTGGCCAGCATGCCCACGGGCCAGAGGAGATCCTTGGTGTGCATGCCAAAAACCCCGATGGTCACGATGAAGACCAATGCCTGCAGCAGATAGTTGATGCCTAGGCCCACAAGCAGGGCGGCTCCCGCCCGCTGGGGCGCCAGCATGAAGGGGACCAGGACTAAGAAGAGCTCGATCCCCCTCTGTTCCAAGGATTGGCGCAGACCCCCCCGGATCACGGGACCTAGGCCCCTTGCCAACACGGGTTGGAGATTGCTAAGGTCCAGTTCGGGAATGGCAAAGAGCACCACCAGGCCGATGGTGACCACCATGATCGGAAAGAGGATCTCCAACACGCGGGCCATGGGTTCAAGCCCATTGCGGACCACATACAGGCTTAAAAGCAGCATCAGGAACATGATGAGCTCGATGGGGGTGCGGGGAAAAACGAACAGTTTCAGCACATCGGCAAAGACCCTGACGATCCTGGCGGTG
>JAAZLZ010000284.1 GCA_012799075.1 Bacillota bacterium | reverse complement strand
GCAGAGCAAGCTCCTGGTCTCAGTAGGCTCATAATGGCCGGCAGCCGCCGGATGCCGCATCCGGTGGTATGAGGGTGTCAATCGGCTCTGTCAACTATTTTGTCAACCCCTGGTCCTATTGACAAAACTAGATTCTCCATGGCCCCGCCAATAAATCCCAATTATAATGAACATGTATTCCAGTTGGTTTAGGACGGTGGAGGGAGGAGTGGGCATAACTATTGGGCAGCGGCAGAATCTAAAGATGAGGGGTGACAGGAGTGTACTGGGTAATTGGTATTGTTGTCCTTGTCATGTTATATGCGGTGGTCACCTATAATGGGCTGGTGGCAAGAAGGGAGCGGGTCCGCAATGCATGGGCGCAAGTGGATGTCCAGTTAAAGCGCCGATATGATCTGATCCCTAACCTGGTGAACACAGCTAAAGCCTATGCTAAACATGAACGGGAGACGTTCGAAGAGATTACTAGGGCCAGGGTCCAGGCCATTGCCGCATCCAGCCCCCAGGAAGCAGGCGGGGCGGAATCAAAGCTTAGCAGTACTCTCCGGACCTTGTTTGCAGTAGCGGAGAATTATCCGGAACTGAAAGCAGACGCCAATTTCCGCCAGGTTCAGCAGGAACTCTCTGATGCAGAAAGCAAGATCGCTTATGCCCGCCAATTCTACAATGACACCGTCCAAAAGTTCAACATCCGCGTCCAGGCATTTCCCGCGTCCTTGTTGGCTGGGGCCTTTGGATTCGAGAGGGAGGCCTTTTTCGATTTACAGGAGAGGACTCAGGAGCGTGAGGCAGTGCGGGTGGACTTTTCCTCAAGGGAGTGACCTGGGTGAAGCCTTATCGCATACTCATCCTCTCCCTTGTCCTGTCCTTTATTCTTTCCCCCCACGCAGCAGCTCGGAGCCACACGTTCCTCAACCTCGACATCCAAGCATGGGTCAGGGAAGACGGCCGCCTGGATGTGGAGGAGCACCGTACTGTCAGGTTTGATGGACGCTTTACCGGCATGTTCCAATGGATCGATAAATCGGCGGGCATCACTGTAGCTAATGTTAGGGTAAGAGAAGGCGGCAGACAGTACGAAAGGAATCCCCGCTTGCAGCCCGGTCCGGCTGGGACATTTTATGTAAAAGAAGAGCGGGATTCCACTTACATAGACTGGAGCTTCCTGGCGGTTGATGAGACCAAGACATTCACCCTCAGCTATACCATAGGCGGAGCTGTGCGCGTTCATGATGATGCAGCTGAACTGTATTTCAAGTATGTTGGTGATCAATGGGAACAGCCTACGGAAGAAGCAACAGTCACCCTCCATCTACCGGTCGGTGCAGCCAGGGAAGACATCAGGGCCTGGGGGCACGGGCCGCTGCACGGTGAGGTGGCTATACTCAACCCCCAAACAGTCCAGTGGACTGTCAGTCCACTTCCCGCCAAGACCATGCTGGAGGGGCGCACAACATTCCCGACCTCCCTTGTCGACCAGGCCGGGCCGTCCGCCCGCACAGGCCGAGCGGCCCTTCCCCAAATCCTGGCTGAAGAAGAGAAGTGGGCTCGGCAGGCCAATTTCCTCCGGCTCCTGGCCAGGCTGGACTGGGTTATTGCCGGGCTGCTTCTGTTTGCCGCGCTGGGCTTTTCTATCTATACCTGGTTTCACTGGGGCAGGGAATACCGACCGGGCTTTGATGGGGAATACTACCGGGAGCTGCCGGGCAGCTACTCTCCAGCCGAGATGTCCGTTTTGTATACCCAAGGCAGGGTATCGGTCAGGGATCTGACAGCCACCATATTGGACCTGGCCAGGAGGGGCTTCCTTAAGGTGGAGGAGACTTTCCAGCCTCGGGGCCTGCTGGGGAGAAGGAATCGAATCGATTATATCTTGTCTCCAACGGATAAGGCTCCCGAGAAATTGGCCCGCCATGAACAGCTGCTGATGAAGTTCCTTTTTGTAACGGTAGATCTGGACAACAATGGGAAAGTCTCCCTCGGTGACATCACAGCCTACGCCAAAAGGCATAAAAACAGCTTCGCCCAGTTCTGGCATGATTGGCAGAAGGCTGTGAAAAAGGGTGCAGACAAGTACAGCTTCTTTGACTCGGTGAAGCCAAAGAGAAACCGTCTCCTTTGGCTGGCTTTAGCCAGCGCTTTACTGGCTATACCATTGTTTGTCCTCAAGTTGATTGCATCAGGGCTGGCTGGTTTGGCTGCAGCCCTTGTCCTGCTAATTGGTGCATCCCAGATCCACCGGCGCAGTCGCCAGGGTGCGGAAGAATTCGCCCAGTGGAAGGCCTTCCGCCGCTTTCTTCTGCACTTCTCGGAGATGGATCGCCGCGAAATACCTTCTTTAGTCATCTGGGAGCATTATCTTGTCTATGCCGTTTCCCTTGGGGTTGCCAAACAGGTGATCAGGCAGCTGCCGATAGCCTATCCCGGATTGGAGGAGGATGGCTGCCCCTTCGGCCGCGGCTGGTACTACTCCACCGCCGGCACCATGGGATTAGAGCGCAGCCTATCCCGGCTGACCACCTCCATGCAGGGTGCCATCCGCCGATCAGTCTCCACAGCTGGAAGCAAGGCTTCCTCAGGCAGCGGCTCAGGAGGAGGCTTCTCAGGGGGTGGAGGTGGTGGTGCGGGAGGCGGCGGTGGAGGGGTTCGGTAGCGAGTCTTGAAGTCCCTAGCTCAAGCCCCCGCCTTGTCGGGGGCTTTTTGACGTGGGGGCAGGGATCTGGCGGCGAAAAGGCGAAAACCTCCCCAAGACTCTGCAAAGGAGGGACGGTGCGGCCATCCTAAGAGAGATGCCCGCTTGAGTTTTATGGAGATTGTATTGAAGTACGGCAAAGGACAAATGTCTGCCCAGATTCCACCGGAAAACCTGGCCGGGTTTGTCCGGGCCCGCAAGGCGCCTGCCGCTCCCGACGAATTGGAAGCGGTGAAGAAGGCCCTGGCCAGTCCCATCGCCAGTCCTCCCCTGAGGGAGATCATCCGGCGGAAGCAGGCCCGCAAAGCGGCGGTGGTGGTCAACGACATCACCAGGCCCACCCCTTATCATGTGCTCCTTCCTGCCCTGGAGGAGGAGCTCAAAGAAGTTGATGAGGTGACCTTCGTTGTGGCAACGGGTCTGCACCGGGGCCATACCAAGGAGGAAAACCTGGCCATTTTCGGCGATTTTGCCCGGCGCTATGATTTCATCAACCATGATGCCGACGGGGACCTGGTTTACTTGGGACGATTGCCCCACGGCAGCCCCTTGTATGTGAATAGGACCGTCGTCGAGGCTGATCTGGTGGTGACGACCGGGGTGATCGTGCCCCACTACATGGCGGGTTTCGCCGGGGGACGCAAGTCCATCCTGCCGGGGGTGTCGGGGCGGGAAACCATCCAAAGCAACCACTCCATGCTGGTCCGGCCTGAGTCCGCGCCAGGCCGCCTGGAGGGCAATCCCATCCATCAGGAGATGCTCGAGGCCGCCCGGCGGGCGGGGGTCGATTTCATCTTGAACGTGGTCACCAACGAAGAGAAAAAGATCGTCGCCGCGGTGGCGGGGGACTTAAAGGAGGCCT
>JAAZLZ010000283.1 GCA_012799075.1 Bacillota bacterium | reverse complement strand
GTTTGTCATCGGGGACCCATCGGTCGACAAAGTAGTCCACATCGATATGCTGACCAGTCTTGTACAGAGCACCGGCCGCGAGAAACGTAAGATAAATGAGAAGGATTACGCAAAGCTCCTCGGGCCAAGGAAGGGCTCTTCCCAAGAAGGCTCTGGCCATAAGCTGACAGCCAATAGCTGCGCAGCAGCCCCCCAAGAGCACCCCCGATATAAACCCCTCAATTTTGGCCACCCACATCATGACTCGCCGCGCCAACTGAATCACCCCCAAGGCGGCCGGGGACCGCGGCCAAAGGTCCCCGGCCATGTTGCACACTACTCCTCAGCCAGCTGATTTACGTAGTCATAGAGCCCTGCCGCCCAGTAGCCCTCCTGTTCAAGCTGCGGGCCCAAGGGGGCCAGTTTTTGCCTTAGCTCATCCCTGAGGTCCTCGTTGAAGAGGATGGTAGCGCCTTCTGACTCCATGGTTTTCTGAGCCCGTTCCATCCCTTCGGCGACGATCTTGGTGTAGTAGGACGTCGTCTCCTTGGCGACCTTGCCGACGATCTCCTGGAGATCCTCCGGGAGGCTTTCATAGAAATCATCATTGATGGTCACTAGAACGGTGCTGTAAATGTGGTCGGTCCGATGCAGATAGGGAGCCTGCTCGTAGGTCCTAATGGCTAGAACTCCATCTAATGGACCCTCATGGGCCTCGAGTAGTCCTCCTGCCAATCCCAGATACATCTCACCCCAAGTCACCCGGTGGGTAGCCGCACCTAGATGGTCCCAAACCCGCATGTAGATCGGGATCTCAGGCACCCGCATTTTTAAGCCTTGGATGTCAGCTAGGGTGTTTAGGGGACGCTTGGACAGGGTTACCCGGGGAGCCCGAAGTCCAGTGTAATCAAGGACCTTAACCCCGTGTTGCGTTCGAATATCTTCCCAGATCCTTTGTCCCCACTCACTATGGAGGAACTTGAGCAGATGATCCTCATTCTTGAACTGGAAGGCCAAACCAGCGATGTTCAAGTCTTTGTGCAGGTTGGCAAACCAAGTAAGCTCCCCAATATAGACCTGCTGGATGCCGCCCATTACCCCTTCAATCTGAGCCATCGCATCACCGATCTCCATCGAGAAGCAGTCCACTTGAAAGCGACCGTTCGACTCTTCTTCCAAGCGTCTGCCGAAATACTCAACGGACTGGTGCTCTTCCGTGCCAATGGCCCCATTGGTACCAGCGCTGATATTGTATTCGGGCCTCGCCTGTCCATTCAAGGACAAGGCCAATACCATGACTGCCAACAAGAGCAAGGGACCGAGTCTCTTCAAATTACATCCTCCTCCAACCAGTTTTTTTCGGGATACAAGTACACATCCCCCCACTAACGCACAACGACTATTTTGGCGCAATTGTTCACCTCCTTGCCAAATCCCACCTCAACATGGATATTGTTATAATGTTTCCATATCTATGCCCCAGTTCCTGTTGCATAAATTGACAATTTCGTGGAGGAAGACAACGCCGGCCCCCGATGTCCAGGGATGAAGCCGGTCTTACCCTTTCAACGCCCCTTCAATGATGCCTTCGATGAAGAAGCGCCGCATTAGGATGAAGACCACCAGGATGGGAATAAGGGCAAGGACAATGGTGATGCTTAGGGTGCCGTAGGCCCAGGCTTGGGCCTCGTCCCTAAGGTGGACAATACCCACGGGGAGGGTTTGGAAATCGGCATCGGGCATGAGGGTGACGGCAAAGAGGAACTCTTGCCAGACGAAGATGAAGGTGAAGATGACAACTGTAGCTAGGCCGCTTCTCGCGATGGGAAGCATCACCTGCCACCAAAGCTGAAACTCGTTGCAGCCATCGATTCGGGCGGCATCCTCCAACTCGGAAGGGATGACCCGAAAGGATCCTCGCATGATGAACAGGGCCATCGGCAGGTTGAAAGCCACATAGGGAAGAATAAGCCCCAGATTGGTATTTAGCAGTTCGAGCCGACTGGACATGATGAAGATGGGAATCAGGTAAATGGCATAGGGTACGCTGATGGAGACCAGGACAAACACCATGAACCATCGCTGTCCCCGGAAGCGCAGGCGGCCGAGGGCATAACCCCCCAGGGCGCTGAGCGCGGTCACAATCAGGACAGTAATGACGGTCACAACGACGCTGTTTTGAAAGTAGCGGGCAAACCCGGGCATTTGCAGCAATACATGCCGGTAGTGTTCCAAGGAGACGACCCGGGGAATGATCGTAAGGGGGTAGCTGTAAATCTCCTGACGGGGCTTTAAGGAAGTGAGCAGGACCCAAACAAAGGGACTTAGGAAGAGAAATGCCACCAGGAAGGCCAACAAGTGGCGAATGATGCTTGCCAGAACCCTAGAGTACCTTTTGGGCATCAACCTGCCTCCCCCGTTCCCCCGTCACCATTAACATGAGCCCGGAACACATGAGGATCAAGGCACTGGTGACGTAGGCCACCGATGAGGCCAGGCCCATGTCAAAGTAGCCGAAGGCTGCCCTCCAAATGTACAGATACAAGGTTAGAGTCGCAGTCCCGGGGCCCCCGCCCGTAACCACGTAAGGAAGCTCATACACCTTAATCCCCTGGATGATCCCATATAGACTCGCCAGGAAGAAAGCCTCTTTGAGATTGGGAATAGTCACCCAGATGAGCTCCTGCACCCAATTGGCCCCGTCGATGCGAGCCGCTTCGTAGATGTCCCGGGGGATGCTCCCAAGTCCTGCCAAGAAGATGATAGTCGTAAAACCCATGAACTTCCACAGGCTCACCAGTACCAGCACATACAAAGCTGTGCGGGGATTGCCCAGCCAGTTGCGGGCCATCCCGGGCATACCCAGGTACTCCTTCATGACAAAATTGAAGATCCCAAAGGTCGGATTCATGATCCAGGTAAACATGACTCCGGCCAAAGACAAGGGGACAATGATAGGCATGACCACAGCCATTTGAAAGAAATCTCGCCAGCGCAGGCGACTGATTAGCAGCACCGCAATCAACAGGGAGCCGACCACAACCAGGACGAAGTACAGAAGGGCAAAGAGCATGGTATTCTTTAAGGCTGCCTTGAACCTATCATCAACTGCGAACAGTCTTATGTAGTTGGCCAGGCCTACGAAAGCAGGGCGTTCATCATAGATGAAATTGAACTCTGTAAAGCTAAGATAAAGACTATGGAGCAAGGGATAGGTGATGAACACCACGAGAAAAACGGCAGCCGGTCCGATGAACAGATATGGGATTAAGGTCTGCCCTTTGCCCTTCTTCATCTTCTACCTCCGTCTAGATGTCCAACCGGGTCAGGTCAACTTTCCGAGTCTCAATATCCTTGCGGATGGCGGCAAGACCCTCCGCGGGCGATTTCAGACCCAGGAGAACCCCGTGGATATGCTCAAGGAATATGTCGAGCAGCTCCTCCGAGCCCCGGTACTTGGGCATATACACTCCGTTTTCCGCCATCTTGAGCATCATCGCCGCTTCGTCCACATACCAGCCCAAGTCCTCGTAGAATTCGGTGATCACCGGCAGCTTCCCGTAGCGATTGTAGCTCCACTGCTGGAACCACTTGGAGAAGATCTGCTCCTGGATGAACTGCTTGGCCAGGTCCTGGTTCGGTGATGCCTTGGGTACATAGATAGATGGTATGGGTGTAGACAATGGTCCCGTTGTCCAAGGCTCCGGGCAATGGAATTGCCGAGGTGTTCTCTTCACCCAGATCGGCGCCGCCTTCAATAAAGCGGGAGTGGGCAGTGTAGATCATCGGGATGATCCCCGCGTTAAAGTTGTCCCGGCCGAAGTTGACATCGGTAATCGTCCCCTCGGCGGCGATGCCCTTTTCAATCCAACGTCGATTCATCTCCAGCCAACGCAAGGCGGCATCGCTTTCCACATCCAACATATTGCCATCCGGTCCGTAGATGTCCCCCTTGAGGGCCAGTATGCCCCCGGCGTAGCTGTAGAGGATAAAGTTCCAGCCCCAGTCGACGCTCAATCCCTGGGCAGGAGCCGCCTGGGTGAGCTTAGTGAGCAAGTCTTCAAGCTCATCCCAATCCTTGGGGGCCTTTGGACTCCCCTGTTCATCCAGGGCGCCGATTTTGTCCCAGAAGGTCTTGTTGACGTTTGTCCTTTTTATGTATTATTGTTGTTCGTTTTTAGATAATTTAAGGTGCACTGGGGAGAATCACCCGACCCCAGACAAAAAGAAATGGCCGCCAACGGCCCTCCCTGGCCCGACGCGGCCACTTTGCCCTCCCTGGCCAAATCAACCCGCTTCTAGTTTAGCCGCTACCAGTGCATTCTATTCATCAAAGCCGAGCCGAGAACCTTTCAGTCAACCCCCTCGGGCATAGTAAAACCCGATGAGGAACACCAGGCCCGCAAGCCACCGAAGGGCTTCCTGCCAGGTGAAAGACACGGTCCGGGGACGCGGATGGGGAGGCGGCCCGTCTTCCCAGCGGTGGTACAAGTAGGCGCCGCCAGCGATCATGGCCAGACTTGCCCATTGGGTGACCGTAAAGGGCCCCCAGAGACGTCCATAGCGGAAATACTCGATGAAAAAGCGGCTGACTCCATAGGCTATCAGCCAAGCGACAAAGAGCTGTCCCCTGAACTTGGTCTGGAGCCTGAGTTTCCAAAGGAAAACGAAGATCACGTAGCTTGCCAGAATGGCGTAGGCCGCTTGGGGATGGACCAGCATCCCATTGACCGCCATCCCCCAGGGCATCGAGGTGGGACGCCCCGGCCCATCACAACCCACCCTGGCCAGGGCATAGCCGAGGGAAATGCCTAAAGCGGCGCAATCGGCCAGCTCAGCAAAGGACCAGCCCCGGCGATTGGCAAAGATGAGGGCGGCTGCCAGACCCCCCAACAGGCCGCCGTGGAAAGAAAGGCCCCCCGCGGTGAGCAGCCAGATCTCCCCGGTATGCTCGGCGAAGTATTCCCAGTTGAACCAAACGTAGCACGCCCGGGCCGCGATGAGCCCTGCGGCCATGACGATCAAAGCAGCATTCACCAGCTCCTCATCGGATAAGCCCCGCCGCCGGGCCTCCCCGGCGGCAATAAAGGTGGCTGTCAAAAAACCCAAGGACAAGGTGAAGCCAAAGGTATAGATATTAATGGGTCCCAGACGAAACAAAACCGATGCCAATCCACCACACCCCGAAGGACTATTTCTCCATCTCAGCAATGATGGCGTCAGCCATCTGGCTGGTGCCCACCGCGGTCGGATCATCCCGGTGGGGCTTCATATCGTAAGTTACATGCTCGCCCTTGGCAATGACCGCGGCAACGGCTTTTTCAAGCCGGTTGGCAGCTTCCACTTCCCCCAAGTGCCTTAGCATCAAGACGCCAGAGAGAATCAAAGCAGTCGGATTGGCCTTGTTTTGACCCTCGTACTTGGGCGCCGAACCGTGGGTGGGTTCAAAGATGGCAATATCGTCCCCAATATTGGCCCCTGGGGCAACGCCTAAGCCCCCCACCAGTCCCGCAGCCACATCGGAGACGATGTCCCCATACAGATTGGGCATGACTAGAACCTCATAAAGCTCTGGCTTTTGCACCAGCTGCATGCACATGTTGTCGACCAGAACCTCTTCGTAGGCAATCCGGCCCTCATACTCCGCGGCCACCTCTCGGGCCACCCGATAAAACAACCCATCGCTATACTTCATGATATTGGCCTTGGCCACCGCGGTCACCTTCCGGCGGTTGTTGGCCAGGGCGTACTCAAAGGCATACTTGACGATGCGTCGGCTGGCGGTGACGGAGATGGGCTTGATGGAAATGGCGGCATCATCGGGGATCTTCCCTTTAGCCAGGGCTTGGATCTGCTTGGCCTCGGGACTGCCCATCTCAAACTCAACCCCGGCATAAAGATCCTCGGTGTTTTCCCGGACGATGACCACGTCCACATCGCGGTAGAGGGAACGCACCCCGGGATAGTGCTTGCACGGCCGCACACAGGCGTAAAGATTCAAAGTATGGCGCAAAGCCACGTTGACACTGCGAAAGCCCGTCCCGATGGGAGTGGTGATGGGCCCCTTGATGGCAACCTTGTTTTTCCGGATGGAATCCAAGACATGATCCGGCAGGGGCGTCCCGTATTTCTCCATGACATCGGCCCCGGCCTCCTGGACCTCCCATTCGATGGATGCCCCGCTTTTATCTATGCAGCGGCGGGCGGCTTCCATAATCTCGGGCCCGATGCCGTCTCCGGGGATCAGGGTGACTCGATGGGTCATTGTTTCTCCTCCCTTTATT
>JAAZLZ010000021.1 GCA_012799075.1 Bacillota bacterium | reverse complement strand
CAGCTGGATTCCGGACCGCGCCGGGAAAGACCGGAATCTCCTCCTCGCTGCGGGGTATTTCGGCCGCCATCATCATCGACGAAAGCAGCACAACCAAAACGGCAAGCCACAGCAAACGATTTTTCATGTCTGATCCCTCTTCCTTATTAAATAAGGGCAACGACAAGTCTTTCCCACCAACTTTGCAGACAGCAGGCGAGACTTCCTTGATAGCTGTGTCAAAACAGCGTTTTTGCCAACAGATACCAGCTACTTTCGTTGTCCTCTGCCATATTCCTGCTAATTATCGAACTGATTCGATATTTCCCGCAGACCGCTAATGCAGAGCAGCTCTCCGCAGCCGAAGCACTCCCCACAGGCGTCTGCCTTTGTGAAAGAAGGGATGTGTCAGGCTGTGGACGAAATTGATCAGGCGAGAAAAGCCAAAGCTGCCTCTGATTGGGGGGAATCGAATTGAGACAGCGCAAACACTTCGTGTTTCTCTGGTCGGCGGTCCTGCTCCTCATGATGGCTTCTCTTGTCCAGGCCAGCACGCTGACTGTAGCCGTCATGCCCTTTAAGGAGGGGGGATATCTGAGCCTCACTTGGCGGCATAAATCCCAACTGCTCGATGGAATTGCCCAGATGATCACGGATCGGCTAGCCGGCAATCCCCAAATCGTTATCGTCGAGCGGGACAGAATAAACGAAGTCATCGCTGAACAACGCTTTCAGTATTCGGGGATGGTTGATACGAGCACCGCGGTGGAAATGGGCCGCTTGATGGGTGCAGACATCCTCATCATGGGCACGTTGAACGAATTTGGCTGGCAGGGACAAGGCGGAGTCAAGGTCGGTCCCCTAGCTGTTCAACGAGCTGCTGCCCAGGTAACATTGTCCACCCGTCTGATCGACGTTGAAACCGCTCGGCTCCTTGGCTCCCTGCAGGCGGAAGGCGAACATACCGGCACGTCTTTGTCGGTGAGGGACTTTCAGGGGATATCCTTCGGCAGCAAAGAGTTTAGCGACTCCACCATCGGCCAGGCCCTTAAGAATGCCGTTGATGATTTCATCAGCCAGTTCGAGTCCACCCTCTCTTCGGCCGAAACGAGGATCCACAGGCCGATCGGCCCTGGAGCCGCCGGAATGGTCGTGGCTATTCGGGACGACTATGTAATCATCGATCTAGGGGCAAAGGATGGCATTAGGGAAAGGATGCAGCTCCCTGTTTTTCGGCTTGAAAAAATCGAGGGACTGGTGGATCCCGTCCGAATCCCCGTTGGCGCCTTGCGGGTGGTGAGCGTCGACCCTAATGCCAGCGTTGCCGTCTTCATCAAGGAATCGCTCCCGATCCAACCGGGAGATATTGTGAGCATCGCCGGCAACTGAGCGGCTGGACCTGGAAACGCGATGAGCACCCTGTGGATTTTTGTCCTTCCATCAACTTTTTTTATTTGGTCCTCAAGTCCGATAGGTTTCGAACCGATACTCATCAAGGCTGGGAATCCGTCCTGGCTCGTCGGCATGGAGCACATTATTTCGCGTTAACTGGGAACAATACAATCGATAGTGCTTGACTATTAGCCAGGATCAGTTAGAATATTAGCTAGAATATTGTCAAAGTTGCAATACGATTCTTGGCTTTTGTGAGGTAATGACGAATGATGTTGGTGGGAGGTCGTGCCCAGAGATTGAAATTTTTTTCACACAATCTGTTGACAAGCCTTTTAGCCTCAAGTATAATAATCACGGTCGATAACTTTTGTGTAATTGTACACAATTCCACGCTGCAAGGGAGGGCGACACGAGTCGCTTTTTGTTGTAATGGAAAGTGCCCTGCCCATAAACAGATAAAGAATTTAGCAAAAACCTATAAACAGAAAGGAAGACCCCAAGATGCTGAGACGAACAAAGAAGTTCACCGGCCTTCTACAGAATGAGGGCAACGCCGTGGACTTCGCCGAACTAGCGGAGGGACTCCGCAATGCCTTTGATGATGCCAATGTGTACATCATCAGCCGGAAAGGGAAAATCCTTGGCTATTCATTAATGGAGGGTTTTGACAACACCCCCTTCGACGCCGACTGGCTGGACAGCGGTTGGATGCCTGAAGAATTAAACGAGAGTCTGCTTAAGGTAGGAGCGATTTCCTGGGGTCCTGAAGCGGCCAACGTGGTGGACGAGGATCATGCCTTGCTGGTGCCCGTCATTGGCGCTGGGCAGCGTGTAGGCAGCCTGTTGGTGCTCAAGGCCGAGGGCGACTACGATGATGATGACGTCGTCATCGGCGAGTTTGCCGGCACCGTCATTGGAATGGTCATTTCCCATGGTCTGGCTGAGGAGGAAGAGGACGAGGCGATCGAAAAGAGGATGGCCCGCTCGGCTATCAAGAGCCTGTCCCACTCCGAAATTGTGGCCATGCAGCATATCTTCGATGAGCTGGAGGGCGACGAGGGCCTGTTGGTGGCCAGTCGGATCGCTGATGAAGCGGGCATTACCCGCTCGGTGATCGTGAACGCCCTGCGGAAGCTGTCCTCCGCCAATGTGATTGAATCCCGCTCCTTGGGAATGAAGGGAACATACCTGCGGATCCTTAACCGAAGGCTGCGGGCTGAGCTTGAGCGGCAGCGCTATCCTTACCCCAGCGGGGCAAGGATGCTGAAGAAGCAAGCATAAGGAAGCAAGAGCCCAGGCTAAAGCCTGGGCTCTTTCACTCGTTGGGGTTGTTTTTCTCCCAAACCCGGGCCGGACCAATGATGGTCCTGCCCCATTTTTCATTCAGCTTGTCCACGACCTTCGTCAGTCGGCCCCGGTCCTCCTCCAGCAGGTTCAGCTGTTGAAATGGATAAAGACCTGTCAAATAGATCCCGAGCAGGCGGAAGCCCTTGGTCAGATCTAGGGTGTGCAAAAGGTCCCGGGCGCCCGCAAAAATCGACCAATCATCCCTTGGCCAGCTGGATTTTGTCTTGCTCCTAGTCAAGGTGGTGAAATCGGGATAGCGGGCCTTGAGGGTGAGGGTCCGGAAGCTAAAATTCCCTTGGCGGAGCCTTCTTCCCACTTGGATTGCCAGCCGAAGCAGCTCCGTCTCCAGGGCCCTAGGGTCGAAGATATCCCTGGGGAAAGTGCTTTCCGCCCCCAGTGACTTGGCCTCTGACTGGCATTCAACGGGTCGTTCATCGATGCCCCGGGCCAACAGAAAAAGCTGTCTGCCCATTTTCCCGAAGGTGCGGACAAGCCATTCTTCTTGCACCTGCCTTAGCTGCCCGACAGTGTTGATCCCAAGTCGAGCAAGCTGCTTGGTTGTCTTTGCACCCACTCCCCATAGGGCATCTACCGGCAGGGGGGTCAAGACTTCGTCCACCTGTTCCGCCCTGATAATCACCAGTCCGTCAGGCTTCTTTAGCCCCGACCCAAGCTTGGCCAAGAACTTGTTGCCGGCGATGCCGATGGATGCGCTAAGCCGCAGTCTTTGACTGATGGCATCCTTGATCGTTTGTCCCAGGTCCTCCAGGGAAGAATAAAAATGTTCACAGCCCGTCATATCCAGGAAGGCTTCGTCGATGGAGAGGGGCTCCACCAGGGGGCTGAAGTCTCTAAGGAGGGCGAACAGCGCCTGGGATACTTCCTGGTAGCGATCATGGCGGGGTGGGATGAACACCCCCTGGGGGCACAGCTCAAGGGCCCTGCGAACCGGCATGGCTGAGTGGACGCCATAGCGGCGGGCCTCGTACGAGCAGGTGGACACCACTCCCCGGGGAGAGTCCCGGCTGCCGATGATCACCGGCTGGCCCGCAAGGGACGGACTATCTAGGATTTCGACGGCAGCATAGAAGGCGTCCATGTCCACGTGTGCAATGGTCCGCAAAGGAATCACCCCCATCACAATTCGCCCCCCTAGGGCCTTTTCCCTGGCAGGGCGGGGAAGGAGGAATGTAATGTGCCCGATGCGAAGTACGTCAAATATGGAGGGGTCCGGTTCATCAACAATGCATCACCCCAAGAGATCAACCGCTATGTCAGGGAGCTGCCTCCAAAAGACAGGGAGTCCCTGTTTGAGGTGATCAAAATCCTGCACGATGAAGGCTTGATCACCGTGTTGGAAGATGAGCCGATGACCACGGTGGACCAGAATATGCTGCCGTATTTGGAGTAGGAGGGTATTGATGCTGCCGGACTATCAT
>JAAZLZ010000282.1 GCA_012799075.1 Bacillota bacterium | reverse complement strand
AGGCCCTCTTCACCCATCCCTTAGGGAAGCTCATGCTGGGCCTGGGTATTGCCGGACAGCTCTTGGGGATGCTGATCATCCGCAAGATCGTCAACATCGAGGTGTGAAAGATGCCTTTGATCTTTGCCTTACTTGTTTTTCTGTCTGTTTCCCTCCTTGTCCTGGCTGTGGGCTGGCAGCTTGGCCACGACCCCAAACTAGGCGAGCGCTTAGAGCGCGTGGCCCGGATGGGCCGACCCAGGAGTCTTCGGGAAATGGAAATGAGAAAACCCTTTTGGGAAAGGGTGCTCCGGCCCCAGCTTCTGCGCTTTGGCCAGTTCTTGTCCCTTCTTTCACCCCAGGATTACCGGGACCGGGTGCGGCAGCGCCTTCTTCTGGCGGGCAGCCCCTGGAATTTGCAGGCCAGTGAGTTCTTGGCCATCAAGGGATCCCTGGTCATCGGGCTTGCTTTCCTGGGATTTCTTCTCATCCGCTCCATTCCCGGGGTGATCATGGGCGGCCTTTTGGGCTGGCTGATTCCCGACTTTTGCCTCAAGGCCAAAAGCGACCGCCGCCAGGCCCAGATCCAAAAGTCCCTCCCAGACACCCTCGATCTCCTCTGCGTCAGCGTAGAGGCGGGCCTGGGCTTCGATGCTGCAGTGGCCAAGGTGGTGGAAAAGTCAACCGGGGCCCTAGCGGAGGAATTCGGCCGCCTCCTCCAGGAGATCCGCATGGGCAAGCCCCGCCGCACGGCCCTAAAGGACATGGCCCATCGCTCCCAGGTGGAGGATTTGGGCACCTTCATCGCGGCCATCGTTCAGGCCGATCAATTGGGGGTGTCAATCGGCAACGTTCTCGACATCCAGTCCCAGGAGATGCGCAGGAAGCGCCGTCAGCGCGCCGAAGAAGCGGCTATGAAGGCACCCATCAAAATGTTATTTCCCCTTATTTTCTTCATCTTTCCCGCCCTCTTCGTCGTCCTCTTGGGGCCGGCTCTGATCCAGATCATGGAGGCCCTGAAGGGAATGTTTTAGGGTCTAAAGGACCTCTAGCACCAAGGCGAGCAGATTCCTCATCCAGCTTTTTCGGGTTGTTTCCCATCCGGTCGGGGTGAACAGCTCCGGCAGCTATAGCCTTCGCGTCTTTTTTGGTCAACCGAAGACTGCCAAGGAGCTTAAGCTTCCTTCGCACCTGGGGTTCGGTCAAGCTGCATCTGATGAAGGCCGGCAGGAGCAGCCCGCAGGTACTCCATGCCAAACCGGGTGGTCAGAGGGTAGGATGCGGCGTGGATGCCCGTTGCTATATGGCCAGTCCCGCCAGCAGGCCGGCCCTGTACATCTGGCCTATGGCCGAACGTAAGGGAGGCATAGGGGGTGACCTCGCTCCCGCTCCCCGCGGTGGTCGGTACAGCCAGGACGGGGGGCCTTCTTGAAGGATGGGGGGCTCCCCTGGCCAAGGCTTCCACATCGCTGCCGTTGGCGATGCCCGCTCCCGCCCCCGATGGCAAGGAGCGCCCCAGGACGCTCCTTTAGCCGATCAATCAAGGACTGGACCTTTATTGTCGCTGGATTTGGCCCTCCCCAAGACAAGAGCGAAAAACCATCCCAGTCCCGCCAGCAAATCCGAACCGGGTTGTTAAAAAACCAAGCCTTCTCCACAGGCTAGTCCCTTTGGCTCAGCTCAATGCGGACGTGCTCAGGCCCTTCTATGTAGGCGATCCTAAGGCCCGGCCGCACGTCCACCGGCTCCTCCACGATGGGTACATTCCGCGCCCTCAGGATCTCCACCACCCCATCGACATCATCTACTTCAAACCCGAAATGATCCACCCCGAGGCGGGACTTGATGGAAGCCGGCAGGGCATCCTCCCCGGCAAAGGACTCGGATAAGATGAAGGTCATGCCTCCCATTGCCAGATAATAGACCTTAGCGCCTCGAAAACTGCCTTCAAAAGTGGTTTTGGCTCCGAGATGAGTGCAGTACCATTGGGCCGTTGCTTCAACGTCGGTGCTCTTTAAATGAATATGATCACAGCGCAATTCGAACATGGGAAACCCTCCTCCATTGACATTGATTTCTGCTTTCGTCGGGAAGTGGTCCTATACCTTTACTAAAATTCACTAAAATCCATCCCATTGTTATTTCCCAGAATGCCCTCGGCTTGTTGATTTGGGTTGAACGACCCATGTCCGCTGGGCCGCGGCGGCAATATGATGAAGTGAACATCTGTGAAATGGGGGTGGGAAGTGGACTGACGAATGCAATGCTGTTTGTCAGGATCTTGTTCACCAGAATGGGGGATGAAGATGGGCCAAGAATGGTTGAAAAAAGATTTTGATTTCGATAGAGCCATGGAGAACTTGGATAACTTGCTAGCTAAGGTCACCTATGGGTTTGATCGGATCGAGGCCGTTGTGATGGAGGCCATGGGGCTCTGGTTGAAATTCGATCAATTCAGGTCGGCCCTTCGGGAGATGTTTTCCTTCGGGCCGCGGGCAGCGGAGGTGGCCATCCAGTCCCCTGGTCGGGTGCCGTCCAGCTGTCCGTCGGGGTTCCAAGGGCGGTATACCGTCCGGTCGGGGGATACCATGTTCCTGATTGCCCAGCGATTCGGCGTGAGCCTAAGCGCCCTGATTGCTGCTAATCCCCATATCAGCAACCCAGCCGTGCTCTTCCCTGGTGATGTTCTTTGCGTGCCCGGGGCGGCTCCTCCCGCATGCGGCAGTCGGGTTCCGGCCAGCTGTCCTTCCGGGTTCCAAGGGCGCTACACCGTCCGGTCGGGGGACACCATGTTCCTGATTGCCCAGCGGTTCGGCGTGACCCTAAACGCCCTGATCGCGGCTAATCCCCACATCAGCAACCCGAACGTGATCTGCCCAGGCGATGTCCTTTGCGTGCCCGGTGCACCTCCTCCCGCATGCGGCAGT
>JAAZLZ010000281.1 GCA_012799075.1 Bacillota bacterium | reverse complement strand
TTTTTGCCAGTGCCTTTGCCCTGCTGGCGGACCTGGCCAGTCCGGCGGTCCTGCGGGGGATGACCCAAGCCATCCGGCTGATGTGTGAGGGCGAAATCGAAGAGATCCTCCGGGCATACCAGCCCGACCAAACGGAAGCAGATTACTTCCGCTGCATCGAGAAGAAAACGGCCCATCTCCTGGCCGCCTGCTGCCAAAGCGGGGCCTTGCTCGCCGATGCCCCCTTAGACCAACTAGAAGCCTTGGCAAACTACGGCCTTAGGCTTGGCTGCGCCTTTCAAATCATCGATGACATCTTAGACCTGACGGCCCAGGAAGATGAGCTGGGCAAACCGGTGCGATGGGATTTCATGCAAGGAAATTTGACTTTGCCGGTCCTCCATGCCCGGCGTCATTCTCCCTATGGGGATGAACTCACCCGGCTGCTTGCAACTGGGCAGGGCCACCGGGCCCAGGACCTGTTGGATAGAATGCTCCGTGAAGAAGACGCCATTCTTTACGCTTGGCAGGAAGCCGCCCGGCAGGTGAGAATTGCCGAGGAAGCCCTAAGGGCCCTACCCCCCCACCCTGCCCGGAACTACTTGCGCTCCCTGGCCGTGGGGCTTTTGGAGCAAGGACCGCTAGAGAACCATCTGCTGGCATTGTCACACCACTCTTAACCGGCGGAGAAAGCGGCAAATCCCTAAATAGCTCCCCGTCAGGCCTCCGGCCGTCTCCACTAGCTCACCGGCCAATTCCTCCAGGCCCAAGCTTTTCACCTTCGGATCGGAAAGGTATAAGGCGAGGAGTCCCCGCACAACGGCCCGGTGAAAGAAGGGATCCGGCAGAGTATCGGCCCTTGCTAGGGCCTCCTTGGTGAACAAGGCCAGGCGCCTTTGGCATTCCTCCCTATCGGGATAAAAAGAGACGAAGTTAAGGTCCCCTTCCTCCTCATCCTCCCCTTGGTCAATCAGGTAATCGAGGAGAATATGCAAACCGCAGATCCAGGGAAAGTAAGCCTCCACCATTTGCCGGGCCCCGGCCAAGGTCATCCCCCGACAGGAGGCCCGTTGAAAGAGGGCAAAGACCCCGAGGGTGGACCCGCAGGCCGCGGCAAATTCCCACCAGAAAAGATGGGGAAAGCGCCCCAGATGGGGTTTGATCCAGTCCTGGAGGCGCTGGGTCCGGCAGTTGACATCCAGGTGCTTGTAGGTCTGCAGATGGCAGTAAAGGGAGACTAGGGCCAGGACCTCCGCCTCCGCCGCCCCGTAGCCCGGCAGCAAAGACACCTGCTCCTGGCATTCGGCCACCAGACCCCTTAGATAGCCGAAGTCCCCTCGGCAGGGGTACTCGGCATAGTAGTCCCGGTAGACCGACCCGGGGCTGCAGGCATCCAACATGGCCTGATGCAACAGCCATAGACCCCTTTCCTCCTGGCGGCCCATCCGGTCACATAGGTTGTCCAAGTAGTCGCTAATGGTTTGTAGGGCAACGATCAACTTGACCAGCTGGGGGGCAAATCCAGGGGCCAACAGCATGTAAACGCTCCCCCCTTGGGCATGGAAGCGCTTATTTTTCAGGCTGCTTAGGGCTTGCTCCCTTAGCTTCCCGCTCAAGGCAGCTAAGGCCGCTCCTTCCCAGCGTTTCATCTCCCTTTGAACCGCGGGCAAAGTGGTCGTAACAAAGCGACCTATCAGTCTTGGCTCTTGTAGTCGTTCAACTGACACAAAGGATCACCCATGGAGGGATCCTTTACGAAAAGGGAAGGTTATATACCACCATCACCAACGGGGGCCGTTGGCAGAGTGGAACCGCTCCAGTTGATTGGTCAGCAGACCGACGAAAAAGCCCGTCGGCAGGGCAAAAAAGATGAGGTAGGGCAAGTAGACGAAGATGCCCCAGTTGCCAATCATCAAGGCAGCAACCACTATCTGAACAAGGTTATGGGTCAAGGCCCCGATGATGGAAAGGCCGACCGTGCCCATACTGCCCTTGGCCAGCCAATGGGATGCCCCCATGACCAAGGTGCTGGCCATGCCGCCGGAGAAGCTCAGCCAAAAGGTGATGGTAAAGAAGGTCCCCGATAGCAGCCCTCCCAGGATGGTGCGGAGGAAACTCACCAAGAGGGCGTCTTTGAAGCCGAAAAGGAGAAGCACCAGGAGGCTGACGATGTTGGCCAGGCCCAATTTGGCCCCGGGAAACAGGTAGGGCAAGGGCAGCATCGCCTCGAAGATGTGCAGCATGATGGCCAAAGCAACGAATAAAGCCAGACGTACCAGCCGGTGGGTTGGACTATTTTGCAACTGCCTCGCTCCTAGGATTTAATCTTGCCGGG
>JAAZLZ010000280.1 GCA_012799075.1 Bacillota bacterium | reverse complement strand
TCCCTTATCCGGTCGGCAATGGCGCCATTGCCCTTGAGGCCTTCTTTGTTCTTGACCCGGACATTGAGCAGGATTTGGGGGTACGGCTCCATGACCCCCGTAAGCTTGGAGAGGGGAGCTTGTTTACGCTTCATCAGGGCGAGAATATTAAGGGCCGTCAAGATACCATCGCCGGTGGTGTTTTGCTCGAGAAAAATGATGTGCCCCGATTGCTCACCGCCTAAAATCAGGCCATGGGCCTGCATGGCCTCAAGGACATGACGATCCCCGGCCTTGGTGATGACCACCGATCCTCCAGCTTTGGCGAACAGGTCCCGCAGAGCCATATTGCTGTAAACGGTGGCGGCGATGGCCTTCCCCGGCAACCGGCCCCTGCTTAATAGATCCAGGCCGCACATGGCCAAGATGCTGTCCCCATCGACGATGTTGCCCAGCTCATCGACCGCGATGACCCGATCTGCATCCCCATCGTGGGAAAGGCCGATGCTTGCCCCCTCCTTCAGGACAACCCGCTGCACCACCTCCGGATGGGTCGAGCCGCAATCCACATTGATATTGGCCCCATTGGGCCGGTTATTGAGGACAATTACCTCGGCCCCGAGGCGCTCTAGAACCATTGGTGCCACCTGGTAAGCGGCACCATGGCCACAGTCTAACACAACCCGCAGCCCACTAAGATCCCCTTCAATGGTTCCCACCAGAAACTCCCGATACAGCTCCAATGCATTATTTAGGGAATAAACCCTGCCTACCTCACCGGCCACCGGTCGGGGGAAGTCGTCCTTTTCGATGAGCCTTTCGATCTCCTCTTCTTTTTCATCGGGGGGCTTGAGCCCTTGGCCATCAAAGAACTTGATCCCGTTGTCTTCAATCGGGTTGTGGGAGGCGGAGATGACCACCCCCGCAGACAGCTGGAGCCTTCGGGTCAAGAAAGCGACCCCCGGCGTGGGGATTACCCCGGCCAATAGGACATCAACCCCCGCAGACGTCAAACCGGCAATCAAGGCTCCTTCAAGCATCTGGCCGGAAGCTCTGGTATCCCGGCCGATGACAACTTGGGGGCGCTTGTCATCCCCCCCTTTGGCCAAGGCCAAAGCCGCCGCTCGCCCAATCCGCAAAGCAAGCTCCGGGGTAAGGTTCACGTTGGCCACACCCCTGATGCCGTCGGTACCGAACAACTTTGACAAGAAAGATCACCCATCCCTCTTAGTATATGCGCCCTATAGTCTATTCCGCAGGCCCATCGGGGGTTACAACCGGAACTATCTGCACCCCCACCTTCACCGACGAAGGCTCCACCCCAATTCCTAGGGGGGCCTGCAGCTTCACTGCAAGTTCGATGTCTGTTTCTGCTCCGGCGATGGAGATGGGCTCGGTTAGAACGTCTTTTTCATCGAACTCTATATTCTCCGGCACAAGAACAGTTACCTGCCGAGGCTCGATGTCCACCCCTCCGACGGCAAATCCCAAGGCCGGCTCCCCCGAAAGCTGGGGCCGGACCGGAAGTTCCAGATTGCGCAGGGCGGGGGGAACCCGAACTGATACCTCCACCTTATCCGGCTCGGCCCACACTCCCGGGACTACGTTGCCCCGGGCATCGACCAGCTGCAGACCGAAAGTGCCTTCCACCTCATCCCCTGCAAGGAGGGTCAGACGCACTACGGCCCGTTCCACCTGGGCTATCTTGGCCGCCGTGCCCCAGACGGTAACCACCCGCGGATCTAGCCTTTGCACATCGACCACCTGCCGCTGGCCCGGGATGACCCACGTACCCACCATGACCGGAACTTCCCGAGACTGGGGCAAGTCCACATTCACCGCGACCGCGGCCGGAACCACCCTGAGAATCTCAACTCCCCTGGGGGAAGTGGTTTCCACCGGAAGCAGGTGGCTGCCCGTTTTCCCTTGCACATCCACGAAGGCCCTGATCTGTTCGTCCTGGACCCTAATCCCCCTGGCAACAACCCTCACCTGTCCCGGTTCCACGGAAACAATCGCCCCTTCCGCTGTGCGGACCACCTCCACATCGAGGGCGATTTCCCGCTGGATCACATCGACCGCGGGGCTTCCATCCATGGCGATCACCCAGAGGATAACCGCAAGGAAAAGGCTAAAGAAGCGCCAGTAAAGATCTGTATTCATAGGGCTTTCCCCCGATCAAGCAGGTGCCGCAGCCTGCGCTCAAGTTCTTCCTCATCCAACCCCCGCTCCATGTAGCCCTCCACCGCTAGGGAAATGGCGCCCCGCTCTTCCGAGATGATGACCACCACGGCGTCGGTCTGTTCCGAGAGGCCTAGGCCCGCCCGGTGTCTTGTGCCAAGCTCCCCTTGCACTTCCCTTACCTCTGCTAGAGGCAGGACGCACCCCGCTGCTACCACCCGGCCCTCCCGAAGGATAACGGCCCCATCGTGGAGGGGGCTGGAGGGAGCAAAGACCGTTCGCAGCAATTGGTGGGAAACCAAGGCATCCAAGGATATCCCCGTTTCTACATACTCCTGCAGCCCGCTCTCCCGCTCGAGCACGATGAGTCCACCGATGCGGCGCCGGGCCAGCCAACCGGAGGCGAGGGCAACTTCTTTGCTCACCATCTGCTTTGATTTGGCGGCCAAAGACCGGGCAAAGAGCTCACCCCGACCGATCCGCTCTAAAGTCCGGCGGACTTCCGGGGCGAAGACGACGGGAAGGGCAACTAGCAGGGCGGTGATTCCCCGATCGAGGAGGAAGGCGAAGGCCCGGAGCCTTAGGGTCCGGCTCAGGGCGCTGGCTACGAACAACACAGCCAACCCCTTGATCAAGGCCACTGCCCTTGTTCCCCGGATCAGGGCG
>JAAZLZ010000279.1 GCA_012799075.1 Bacillota bacterium | reverse complement strand
ATGAAGAAAGTGTTGATCAAAGCCAGGCCGATGCCCTTTTGCAGCGGACCATTCAAGGGGCCATCAACCAGGAAGGCATCAAGGTGGAGGCCTTCAATGGAACGGCGGTCTTGACGGGGGAAGCCCTCCAGCAAGCGGACATCAAGCGAGCGGAGTACATCGCCAAGGCTTTTGCCCAAAAGGTGGTGAACCTGATTGACCTGGCCGCTCCCCCGCAGGAGGCCCGGGAAGAAATCTCTTTGCCCGAAGGATCCTTGGCCCGGGAGCTTGAGGAAGTGATAAGTGACCGGGACATCTCAGTCCGGATCCTCCAGGGAAAGGTCATCTTGGAGGGGAAGGTCGATAAGGCCTTTCGCCGGGAGAGGGCCGAGAGGCTCGCATCCATCTACTACCCCCAGATCCTCAGCCTGATTGTCGTTGAGGAGCCGGCCAAGCCGGACCTGGCCGACAAGGTGCAGCGAGCCATTGGTATTCCGGGGGTGAAGGTATCGTTAATGGGCAACGGCATCCTGTTGGAGGGGACCGTTCGGGATCAGCGGGAGCTCAGCCGGGCCTTGCAGATTGCAGGGGGTTACAGCGGCAAGGTGGTCAATCTGATTCAGGTCGAAAAACCCTGGCAGGTTCTTCTCCAGGTCCAGGTAGTGGAGGTGGATCGCTCCGCGGCAGATAAGCTGGGCATCCAGTGGGGGACCATCTTCAGGGATGTTTTCATCCCCAACTGGCTTCGATTGGAGGAAGAGTCCGTTGGCGGGCCGTGGGCGCGGCTTAATCGACTGGCTGTTGAGCTGGAGGGCCTAGTCGAAGATGGCAGCGCGGTGATTCTGGCCTCGCCCAGCTTGCTAACCCTGTCCGGGGTGGAAGCCAACTTCCTCGTCGGCGGGGAGATCCCCGTGGTGGTCCCCAAGGGAGAGGAGACAATTATCGAGTGGAAGGTGTATGGAGTCTACCTGCGAATGACTCCCATTGTGGAAGCTGAGGGTGAGGAAGTCACCGTCATCGTCCGGCCTGAGGTCAGCACCCTGGATTGGACCAATGGCGTTAAGATCAACAGTATGGTTCTTCCGGCCCTTGGCACCCGGCGGGTGGAGACCCGGGTGCGGGTGGGGACCGGAGCTACCTTGGTCATCGGGGGGCTGCTGCTGAACGAGGAGTCGGAAGATATAGCTAAAGTGCCCCTGCTAGGGGACTTGCCCGTCCTCGGAGCTCTTTTCCGCAGCAAGAAGTTTCAACGCAAGGAAACGGAGCTGCTGTTTTTCATTACGCCTTGGACCTTTTCAGGACAAGCCCAGGTTGATGCCGAGAATGTTTTTCCTCCAGCGGGAGGTGGCGTTGTTGACTGACAAGATCAGAGTGCTCATCGCCGATGATGTCGAGGAGACCCGAGAGACCATCGGGCGCCTCCTTTCCTTTGAAGAGGATATTGAAGTGGTGGGCATGGCCGCCGATGGGCAGGAAGCGGTGGCAATGACCCGGCGGCTTCTGCCCGACTGCGTTGTAATGGATATCAATATGCCGGGCCTTGACGGGCTGACGGCAACCCAGCTTATCAGCGTCGAAGCGCCCCAGACAGTCATCATCATGATGTCTGTTCAAGGGGAGCAGGAGTACCTGCGCAAAGCTATGCTCGCCGGGGCCAGGGACTATCTGGCCAAGCCCTTTGTCGGAGATGAGCTGGTCAACGCGATCAAGCGGGCCTACACCTTGGAGCAGCGCCGGCATGCCCCTTCCCAGCAGCAAAGGGCAAAGGGCCGGGTGCTGACCATCTTCAACGCCAAAGGGGGCGTAGGCAAGTCGACCCTGGCGGTGAATGTCGCTGTTTCTCTGGCCCGCAAGGGCCGACGGACGGTCCTGGTGGATTTGGATCTCCAGTTTGGCGATGGAGCGGTGATGCTGGATATGAATCCCGCCCGAACCATCAGCGATCTGGCTGCGGAGGTCCGGGAGATAACTTTGGAGAGCACCCTGCCCTATTTGGAAGAGCATAAATCCGGCCTTTTCCTCCTGGCTGCGCCCCTTCGGCCCGAGGAGGGGGAGCGGGTGCACTCGGACAAGATCGCTCAGATCTTGACGGTGCTGAAGGAAGGATTTGACTATGTCATCGTTGACACCGCCCAGGGATTCACCGAGGCGGCCCTAAAATCCATGGACCTGGGAACGGAGCTGTTGGTGGTATCAACCCTTGATCTGCCCACCATCAAAAACACCAGGCT
>JAAZLZ010000278.1 GCA_012799075.1 Bacillota bacterium | reverse complement strand
TTCTCCAGGGCAGAGATTAAAGTGCTCATGAAGCCTTTGCCCCGGTGGCGGGGATGGGTTGCACATTCGGTGATCTCCGCCCCCTTGCTTTTTCGATCCAAGTACGCGCCGGCCGCGCTGACTGCTTTGCCCTCGTGCTCGATTAGATAATAAATAGTGTCCTCCGACATTTCCCAGGCCAGGTACTGGGGGTCGTTGACAGGGGTGGGGTATGTCTCGAAGACCCGATCAAACAGCTTTGCAAGGAGGGGGGCATCGGCGGCACTTGCCCGGCGCCCAGTGTATCCCAAGGGCAAGGGCGCCATTTCCACCCCCGTTGGTTCGGCCAGGATTTGTTCGATCAAGGCATCCTCTTCTTCGATGATGGGGCTGAAGCGCCGGTCGGCGGTGAGAAACCGGGCCAATAGATAGGCATCTTGACCTTGGAAGTAACCTTTGAGGATCCCTTCCAAGACGAACCCCCGGGCGATGAAGGATTCCCAGTCATCCTCCCGGGCAGTGGCCAGGACCTTGGTGAGTCCCCGCTCCCTTGCTTTTTGGGTCAAGGCATCGGCAAGCCTTATCAGCTCCTGCCCCCGGTATTCAAGCAGCCGGACAATGCTGTTGTAGGGGTCGATGAGGATCCGTCCGGTGAAAGAGTCCCTGGTGATGGTCTCCTCCTGCTGCCCCAAGGGCTGCGGCCAGTCTTCCCCGATTGGGGGTAATGCCGGCTTCACCTTTAAACCACCTCCCCAAATGAGTATTCCCCGTTTTAAACAAGTCGCGCCGCGGCTGGTTTGTTTGGATTTCCCACCGGGAAGATGGGGAAATTAAGGATACTATGAACTAGGGGGGTTATCCATGGAAATCAGCGGCCGGAACAAATTGCCGGGTACAGTTAGAGAGATCGAACGGAGCGGACCCATTGCCAAGGTGGTCATGGATGTCGGGGGCGGGAGGGTCGTGGCACTAGTGACCTCCGAGGCCGTCGATGAGCTGGGACTGAAGGAGGGACAAACGGCAACGGCCTTGATCAAGGCCACTTCAGTGATGTTGATGAAATAGGGGCAACTTCCAGGCGAGGTCAGCATATGAGTAGTAGCGTAAACCCTTGCGGGCGTAGCCTAAGTAAGGCGTCCGGCCCAACCGGAAAATGGGGGTGCGACTCCCTCCGCCCGCTCCATCCCCCCTTTGGGGGGATTTTGTTTAGGGGGGAGTAAGAAGGGAAACCTGTTGGGGGGAACAAGTCAAATTTCCCTTGCCCTCAGCGGGACTTATGGTATAATATAAACAGCGAAGGTCAAGAAAGGTCAAAATCAGGAAAGGTCAGGGAAGGGGCAGTTCAAGTGGCAAGTCTCGCTGACAGCATCGAACGATATCTGAAAGCTTTGCTGGATCAAGCCCGGGAAGGGATGATCGAAATCAGGAGAGTGGAGCTTGCCCAGGAGTTCGAATGCGTCCCCTCCCAGATTAACTATGTGCTGGCAACTAGATTCACCCCTGAACAGGGCTATGTGGTGGAGAGCCGACGGGGCGGCGGCGGATACATCCGCATTCTGCGCCTCAGTTGGGGCAGCCCGCCGGGTCTCTTGCAGCAAATCTGCTGCTCCATCGGCGATGAAATCAGCCAAGAGGACGCGGAGGCCCTGCTTTGCCGGTTAGGTGAAATCGGAGCCGTAAGTAGCCGCCAGGAAGCGATGCTGCGGGCGTCCCTTCGCATGGAGACCAGCATGCTTGACCCCCCGTGGGATGGGATCTTGCGGGCCTCATTGCTGAAAGCGATGCTGATGGTTCTGTTTGAGGAGTACTGAAACTGGAAAGGGGTAGGGACTAGTGCTTTGTGATGAATGTCGTAGGCGCCCGGCGGTAGTCCACATTACCAAGATCCTAAACAATGTGCGCAGTGAAGTTCACTTGTGTGAGCAATGCGCCCAGGGACGGGAGGAGTTGACGGAAGCCAGCTTCGGCTTTCCTAAGCTCATCGCCAGCCTGTTTGATTGGGGGCCCGCCGTCCCCGGAGTGCGCCGGGAGACCCAGTGCGAGGGCTGCGGCCTCACCCAACAGGATTTTCGCCGACTGGGCCAGCTTGGCTGCCCCGCCTGTTATGAACGCTTTGCTCCCCAGTTGGGGCCCCTTCTGCGGCGGCTCCACGGCGGTGCCAAGCATAGGGGCAAGATCCCTGGCCCTGAGGGCAAGGGGATCAAGATCCGGCGGGAGCTCGAAAGCCTCCGCCGGCAGCTGGAAGAGGCCATCAGCAAGGAAGAATACGAAATGGCTGCCAAATTGAGGGACGAAATCCGCGATTTGGAAGGTCAAATAGAATAAGGAGGCGGGGGAATGTCCTTTCGAACGATTATCAATAGAGATGGCAGCCAATGGATGAAGGGGGCCGGTCCGGACCAGGATGTAGTCATTGGCAGCCGGATCCGCTTGGCCCGGAATATCCGGGGGATCCCCTTTCCCGGGGCCGCCTCCCATGAAGAGCGGGAAAAGGTGCTCCAGATGGCCAAAGGGGCCACCGCCCTGGCCAAGAACTTGGGGCAGATTGATTTCGTCCCCTTGGGGGACGTATCGCCCCTGGACCGGCGGCTCCTTGTGGAGCGGCATCTTATCAGTCCCCAACTGGCCGCCAGTGGCAAAGACAGCTCGGTGATTCTGCGGGATGATGAAGCTGTCAGCATCATGGTCAACGAAGAGGATCACATCCGCATCCAAGTCCTCTTCCCAGGACTGCAGCTGAAGGCTGCCTGGGAGATGTGCAACCGGCTGGATGACCTTTACAGCGAACAACTGGACTTCGCCTTTTCGCCGGATTTGGGCTACTTGACCGCCTGTCCGACGAACCTGGGGACGGGGCTTAGGGCCTCGGTTATGCTCCATCTGCCTGGGGTGACCATCACCAATCAAATCCGTCGGATTCTATCGGCCATGGGTTCCTTTGGCCTGGTGGTCCGGGGCCTTTACGGCGAAGGGACGGAAGTGGTGGGCAACATCTATCAGATTTCGAATCAGGTGACCTTAGGTCCGTCAGAGGAAGAAATCATCAGTCATTTGGAGAACATAACAAGGCAAATAATCGCCCAGGAAAGGGAGGTTCGGGAGGCCCTCCTCAAACAAGGGGAGATCGAAGATAGGCTGTACCGGTCCTACGGAGTTTTGGCCCATGCCCGCTCGATTAATTCCCACGAGGCCATGCAGCTCCTCTCCGATGTGAGGCTGGGCATTGATATGGGTTTATTCAAGGGCCTAAAGCCCACGATTCTGCAAGAACTCCTGGTCCTCATCAGACCCGCCCATCTTCAGAAGATGGTAGGGCGGGAGATGGATGCCGGGGAGCGGGATCGGCAGCGGGCGGCCCTGATTAGAGAAAGAATACGAACTTTACAGGATTGAATCAGGAGGTGGGAGGCCATGTTTGGTCGATTTACGGAAAGAGCCCAGAGGGTGATTGTACTTGCCCAAGAGGAGGCCCGGCGGCTCGGGCACAACGTAGTTGGCACAGAGCACATCCTGCTCGGCCTCATTGCCGAGGGCGAGGGGGTGGCGGCCCGGGCATTGCAGGGAGTGGGGATCAGTTTAGACAAAGTTCGTCGGGAAGTTGAGCGGGTCATCGGCCGGGGCGATGCCATCACCAGTGCGCAGATCGGTTTTACCCCCAGGGCGAAACGGGTCTTGGAGCTGTCCTTCGAAGAGGCCAGGCAGCTAGGTCATACCTATATCGGTACAGAGCATATTCTCCTTGGCCTCGTCCGGGAAGGGGAGGGGGTTGCCGCCCAAGTGCTCCGCAACCTGGGGGTCGACTTGGAGAAGGCTCGCCGGGAGGTGACGGGTCTCCTTGGCGGCGGACAGGGCGCCGGGGCCAAAGCTGCCCGCAAGCGGACGCCAACCCAGACCTTAGACCAGTTTGGCCGGGACTTGACGGAACTGGCCCGGGAAGGCAAACTGGACCCGGTGATCGGCCGGGAGAAGGAGATCCAGCGGGTGATCCAGGTCCTTAGTCGAAGGACCAAGAACAACCCTTGCCTCATCGGAGAGCCAGGGGTGGGGAAGACGGCCATCGCCGAAGGATTGTCCCAGAAGATCGTCGCGGGGGATATACCGGAGCCTTTGATGAACAAGCGGGTGGTCACGTTGGACCTGGCTGCTTTGGTCGCCGGCTCCAAGTTTCGGGGCGAATTCGAAGAACGATTGAAGAAGGTTATGGAAGAAGTTCGAACTTCAGGGGATGTCATCTTGTTCATCGACGAGATGCATACGATTATCGGAGCCGGTGCCGCGGAGGGCGCCATCGACGCATCCAACATCCTCAAGCCCGCTTTGTCTCGGGGAGAGCTCCAGGCCATTGGGGCCACTACCCTGGATGAATACCGCCGGTACGTGGAAAAGGATGCCGCGTTGGAGCGGAGGTTCCAGCCCATCATGGTGGAAGAGCCTTCCGTGGAGGAGACCATCGCCATCCTGGAGGGTCTGCGGGACCGGTATGAGGCCCACCATCGGGTAAAGATCACCGATGAGGCCCTCCGCAGCGCAGCCATCTTGTCCTCCCGCTATGTGAGCGACCGCTTCCTGCCCGACAAGGCCATTGACCTCATCGATGAGGCGGCTTCCATGGTGCGCCTGCAGAGCCTGGTTGCTCCGCCGGAGCTTAAGGAGATAGAAGAGCGGATCGCCGAGGCCCGGATCGAAAAGGAGTCGGCCATCAAGAACGAAGAGTTCGAAAAGGCTGCTTCCCTTCGGGACAAGGAGCAAAAACTCCAGGATGAGCTGGAGAAGATGCGCACCCAGTGGAAGAATAACCGGGAGCAAAACAGCGGTGAAGTCACCGAGGAAGACATCGCAAATGTGGTGTCTAGCTGGACGGGGATCCCCGTCACCAAGCTGACCCAGGAAGAGACGGAGAAGCTGCTCAATCTAGAGGAGCACCTCCATAAGCGGGTCATTGCCCAGGATGAGGCCATTGATTCCATAGCCAAGGCCATCCGGCGGGCCCATGCCGGCCTTAAGGACCCCAAGCGTCCCGTTGGCTCCTTCATCTTCCTTGGACCCACAGGGGTTGGGAAGACGGAGCTGGCCCGGGCCTTGGCCGAAACCCTCTTTGGCGATGAGGATGCCATGGTCCGCCTGGACATGTCCGAATACATGGAGCGGCATACCGTCTCCCGGCTGGTTGGAGCCCCTCCGGGCTATGTGGGCTACGATGACGGGGGCCAGCTGACGGAGCGGGTCAGGCGCCGGCCCTACTCGGTGGTCCTGTTCGACGAAATCGAAAAAGCCCATCCCGAGGTGTTTAACGTCTTGCTCCAAGTCTTGGAGGATGGACGGCTGACGGATGCCAAGGGAAGGACCGTTGATTTCCGCAACGCGGTCTTGATCATGACCTCTAACGTGGGGGCCCATGAAATCCAGCGGGATGGAGCCATCGGGTTTGTCGTTGAGCGGGATGAAGCCGAGGAGCACGACAAGATGAAAAAGAAGGTCCTCGATGAGCTGCGGCGCACTTTCCGGCCGGAGTTCCTAAACAGGGTGGATGAAGTCATCGTCTTCCATGCCCTGAACAAGGAGCACATCGCCCAGATCATTGAAATCATGCTCAAGGACCTGAGAAAGCAGCTGACCGAGCAAGAGGTGTCCATCGAAGTCACCGACGAGGCCAAGGAGCTCTTGGTGAACGAAGGGTACGACCGGGACTTTGGCGCTAGGCCCCTGCGGCGGGCCATCCAGCGGCTAGTGGAAAACCCCCTGGCCGATGAGATCCTCAAAGGGACCTTCAGTCCAGGGGACGTGGTGGTGGTGGATGCCGACGGCAGCCGGATGAAATTCCGGAAAAAGGAAGCCGAGGCTGAGGTGCGCTGCTAGCAAACCGAGCTTGAGGAAGGGGCCCGTTTGGGGAGCTCATGGAGCTTCGTCCCCTCGGGCCCCCCTTCTCCGCCATTGGCAAGACTGGTGGGAAGTGTTATAATAAGAAAGAAGACTATTCTGGAGTATTTGGGAGCCGGTTTGATGCCTAAGGCGAAAACGGTGTATGTTTGCCGGGATTGTGGTTATAGGGCGTCAAAATGGATGGGGCGCTGCCCAGGGTGCGATGAATGGAATTCTCTGGAGGAGCAGCGAGACGTCCACTCGCAAGCCGAAGGCTGGGTGGCCCAAGCCAACCCGGTCCAGGCCATTACTGATATTGACGCCGATGGTGGACGACATGCATCTACCGGGGTGGACGAATTCGACCGGGTGCTGGGCGGGGGTGTGGTACCCGGATCCTTGGTTTTAGTCGGCGGGGATCCCGGGGTGGGCAAGTCCACATTGCTCTTGCAGGTCAGCCACCAGTGGGCCGAGAAGTTCGGGACTGTTTTGTACATATCTGGCGAGGAGTCCCCCCAACAACTCAAGTTGCGGGCTGAACGGCTAGATGCCCTTCATCCCCGTCTTTTGATCCTGGCCGAGACGGACATGGGGCAAATCCTAACCCAAATCCGCCAGAACCTCCCTCAATTTGTGGTGGTTGATTCCATCCAGACGGTTGTTAGCTCTGATTTAACCTCCGCCCCCGGGAGCGTATCCCAAGTACGGGACGCCGCGGCCTCTTTCCTGGCCTTGGCCAAACGTACAGGGATTTCTATTGTCTTAGTGGGTCATGTGACCAAGGCGGGGGCCCTGGCAGGTCCCCGGGTTTTAGAACATATGGTCGACGTTGTCTGCTACTTTGAAGGCGACCCCAACACCCAGCTGCGCATCCTCCGGGCAGTCAAGAACCGGTTCGGCTCAACTAATGAAGTAGGCATTTTCCAGATGGGGCGGGGGGGATTGGAGGCCATTGCCGATCCTTCTTCGGTCTTCCTTGCCGGTCGGCCCAGGTTGGTGCCGGGCTCCATCGTGTTTCCCAGCTGTGAGGGCAGCCGCATCCTCCTGGTGGAATTGCAGGCGCTGGTGACCGCGGCGCCCTTTGGCGGGCCTCCCCGCAGGCTAACCTCCGGCATCGACTACAATCGCATGTGCATGCTCCTTGCGGTTCTAGAGAAGCGCCGGGGATTAGGCTTGCATTCCCAAGATGTCTACTGCAACGTGGCTGGGGGTTTGCGGATTGCCGAGCCGGCTGCGGACTTAGGAGTCGCCCTTGCCATCGCATCTAGCTTTCGCAACCAGGCGCCCGTAGAAGGGCTGGTCGCCTTCGGAGAGGTGGGTCTGGCGGGGGAAGTGCGGGGGGTTGCCAGGGTTGAAGCTAGGGTCAAAGAAGGGGTCCGACTAGGGTTTAACCGTTTTTTGCTGCCCCGGACCGAGTCGAAAAACCTGGGGAAGCTGGCCGTGGAGGGCATTTCGTTGATGGAGGCGGCCTCTTTGGAAGAGGCTCTAGAGTTGGCGCTGCCATGACCTGCCGCTCAAAGGGGAGGAGGGGACCAGGTGAAGGATGAGAAGATTACTGAGGAGAAGTTCCTGCAGAATCTGCGTCTCCTGGCTCCGGGGACACCGCTTTATGAAGGACTGGAGAACATCCTGCGGGCTCGGACCGGAGCATTGATCGTCATCGGAGACAGCGAAGAAGTATTGAGTCTAGTCAATGGCGGATTTCGCATTGATGCCGACTTCCATCCCTCTTCTTTGTATGAGCTGGCCAAGATGGATGGAGCCATCATCCTCTCGCGTGATGCTAAGACTATCCTTTACGCCAACACCCAACTGACGCCCGACCCTATGATCCCATCCTTCGAGACGGGCTCTAGGCACCGGACAGCAGAAAGGGTCGCCCGTCAAACGGGGGAAATGGTGATTTCCATCTCCCAACGCCGCAATGTGATTACTGTTTATCAGGCCAATGTCAAGTACATCCTCAGGGATGTAAGCGTCATCCTGGCCAAAGCCAATCAGGCCCTCCAGACCTTGGAGAAATACAAAAGCGTCATGGAGCAAGCCTTGATCAATCTAAGCGCCTTGGAGTTTGAAGATTTGGTGACCCTTTCCGATGTGGTCACCGTTGTGCAGCGGGCCCAGATGGTAGCCAGGATCGACGCGGAGATTGAGCGCTACATTTGGGAATTGGGAAGCGAGGGCCGCTTGGTGAGCATGCAGCTTGAAGAGCTCATGGTCAATCTGGAAGATGAAGGCCGGCTGGTCATCAAGGACTACCAGGCGGAGGGCAATGCCCGCCCGGTGCAGGAGATCTGGGATGAAATGGCCCGCTGGTCTGCAGAGGATCTCCTCGATCAAAGCTCCATCGGCCGGGCTTTGGGCTATGGGGGCAATGCAGCCAGCCCTGAGAACTCGGTGACCCCCAGGGGTTATCGGATCCTAAACAAAATCCCCCGGGTGCCGGTGACGGTCATCGATAACTTGATCAACCGGTTTAAAACCTTGCCGGAGGTCCTCGAAGCATCCATCGAGGAGCTCGACGATGTGGAAGGGATTGGAGAAGTGCGGGCTCGGGCTATCAAAGAGGGCCTGCGGCGCCTGCGGGAGCAGGTCCTCCTTGATCGTCACATTTAGGCCAGGTAAAAGGGACCTAACGTCTCGGTGCGATCCATTTGCTTTTGCATGACGGTGGAAAGGTCTAGTTCAAGGAGGTTGCAGAGGGCTGTCAAATAGAATAGGGCATGACCGATCTCTGTTTCGACCACATCTCGGCAAGTCTCGCACAGCTGGCCCCGCAGGTGGGTATCCATGATCTCATGCAGCTGGGCGAAGTCCGTATTGGGTGGGATCTGGGGCTTGCTGGCCTCCGCTTCGAGGCACCCGCACAAGGTGATGGACTTGGCAACGGCCCGCTGGGTGCGAGCAGTCGACTCCTGCAACTTGGAAAGGACATCCAAGAAACTGCGATGACGGATCAAATATTGGGCAACGGTTTCCTGAAACTCGTGACATATAATAGCGTCTTGGCTACCCATAAAAGGCGACAACTCCTTTTGGGAAAGCTTGATCGCAAATCTATTATAGGCAGGTGAAAATGGCTTTGTCAAGGACATGTGAAAGGGGTAGGAGCAATGGAATTGACACCTTTTCCGCCGGATGCTAAAATATAGATCGGAAAGTTGTGCCTTTTGTTCATGTGCGTAACATTAGTAAAACCAAGCATAATTTAGATAAATAAGTTGGGGAAGTTAGGGAGGGAGCTCGAGTGTCTTTTGTGGTAGGTGACAAGGTCGTTTACCCGATGCACGGGGCCGGAGTAATTGAGGCCATCGAGGAAAAGGAGGTGCTGGGTGAACGG
>JAAZLZ010000020.1 GCA_012799075.1 Bacillota bacterium | reverse complement strand
GCGCTAGCCAAACTGCGCTACAGCCCGACTCAAGTTTGTGCAAACAAAGTATAGCATACCCTCACACCATCGTCAAGACATTGCTTGTTGCGGATGTCAAGGCCCTACAAGGACATAGTGCCGTCCCCAGCTTCTGCTAAGGCATGAAAGCCAGATGTCGGCAAGTGTTCATACGGCTCACTACTGCGTCTTGACGTTGGGAACCAATCCCTTTGCGCAGACAAAGGGATTATCCTTGTCGGAGAAAAACTTCGCGTAAGTTGAGCTGTAATGAGTTTGGTGGCAGGAGTGGGCTTCAAGAAAGAGGAACTTAAACTAGGATGGGAGGGATGCTATTGCAGCGGGCCCGCAGGATTTTTGCCTTAATGACCTTCATGTTCTGGAGCTCCTTATATGTGTACCTGCCGGTCTTGGGTCCCCAAGCGGAACGACTGGGGGCGCCATTATCATTAGTTGGACTAATCATCAGTTCCTATGGATTTGCCCAGTTGTGGCTGCGTATTCCTTTGGGCATATGGTCCGATCGACTTGGTCGTCGCAAGCCCTTTATTATGCTTGCCTTTGTCATTGCCGCTATCAGCGGTTTTGGACTTTGGTCGGCTGAAGATGCAAGACAAATGCTTGTCTATCGGGGATTAGGGGGCGTGGCAGCTTCCACTTGGGTAGTTTTTACCGTTCTTTTTTGCAGTTACTTTCCGCCGGATAAAGGCAGTCAGGCCATTGGGTTGATAACGGCTACCACTTTTTCAGCAGAGATGGCGTCGACCTTAACGGGGGGATTCTTGGCGGAAAAGTACGGGTGGAGAGCGCCTTTTTTCTGCAGCGGTCTACTGGCCCTTGTCGGATTGGCCTTATCGGCGATGGTGAAAGAAGAACCCCAACCCCAGTCGACGATTTCAATAGTCGAGATGGCCTCCGTGGGAAAAAACAAGCGGCTCCTAAGCGTTTCCATCATCGGCGCCTTGAGTCAGTATGTAGTCTTCGTGACCCTGTATGGGTTCACACCGGTTTACGCGGCCAGGCTTGGAGCAACGGCGATGCAGCTTGGATTTCTTTCAGCAACGGCCTTTGTGGCCATGGCTGCAGCCTCCCTGGTCGGAGGGGCCTTCTGGGCCGAAAAATTTGGAGAAGTCCGCGTTGTTATTGGGGGGCTCCTGGTCGTATCCTGTTGCAGTGTCTTGATTCCCTTCATTAACGAACTCCGATTGCTCTATGCAATCCAAGCCCTAAGCGGCTTTGGCAGGGGCCTTATTCTGCCTGCTCTTATGAGCATGAGCATCCAAGGGGTGCCCGATGCCCGCAAGGGAACGGCAATGGGCTTCTTTCAGGCTATTTATTCCCTGGGGATGTTCGGAGGCCCGGCCTTGTCCGGAATGATGTCTGAGCTGCTTGGGCTTCGGGGCATCTTCTTCTGTGCGGGAGGGGTGGGCCTAATTACCGCCCTGGCAACCCAACACCTGTTGCAAAGCCCCATGGAAGCAGGAATCGAAGAGTGGATTTAAGAATATGGGATGTATGGAATCGGGGAGGAGGTGAGTGTTGTTGAGGGCCCTGTTGCTTGTCGGTTTGCTCCTCATGAGCACGTTTTCCGCTACTCTAGAAGCTTCATCGATGGCATTAGTGGAAACTTGGGCTGGTCGTTTTCCCGATGTTACCTCGGTGGGTTGGGGGGATTTGACGGGAGACGAGCAGGAGGAAATTCTGGTGGCGCAGGGCGAAAGGATACGGGTTCTCAGTCGGACGAAGGATAGTCTGGAGCTTGCCTGGGAGCTGGAGCTACCGGGCATTTCAGTGACCAGCATATGTGTTGCGGGACCCGGAAGGCTAATAGTGGGAACGGGACAGGCGGGAACCGTTCGTTGTTTTCGGCTGGTGGGTTCACAGACAGTTGAGGTACAACGAAGTGATTACCTATGGTCCCCCGTCAAGAAAATGCTGTTTGCTGACCTGACAGGGACAGGGCACGACGAAGTTGTCGTCTTGACGGAAAAAGGATCGGTCCATGTGTTTCAACAGGATGAAAACGGGCTGCATCAGGTGTGGGTCAGCCCCGGGGAAATTCCTCTGCAATTGCTATTGGTTGCAGATTATGACGGTGATGGCCGGTCGGAGTTGGTTGTGGGTGATGAGAATGCCGTTGAAGTCCTAAAATGGGAAGACGGCCAAATGATCACCTTGTGGAAGAATTATCCGTGGGGGCAGCTGACAGGTCTCTTCCAAGGAGGCGACAAGGAGCTGTGGCTCCGTACCGGACAGGATGTGCTCTATGCTTACCGGTGGAACGGGGAGACTTTTGTCCTAAGTTGGAGTCTCTCAGACCCTCTGCTGAACATGGAGGCACCTGTCCTCGGGCGGATAGACAACCAGCCCGCGTTCATCGGCGGAGCAACTCTGCCCCATCCGGGCGTTGGTGTGTGGAAAGCCTCAAAAGGCGGTCTGGAGGAAATCTGGTTCAGTGGCCCCATTGGGGTAGTCAAGTCTGTTCTTCATCTTCCCAGCGGGGAGTTCTTGGTGATGACGGACAGGGATGTTGTACACCTCTGGCGGCCTGTCCCTGCGGATTTTTATCGGGTGGTTTTTGTTGGACAGCAGATTCAGCTGCTCCATCCACCCGTCGAACGAAGGGGCGCCCTCTGGATATCCTTACGCGACATTAGCGAACTGTTCCGGCTGACTATGGCTTGGGATCGGGAAACGAAAAGTATCACGGTCCTAAAGGGCAGCCTGTATGTCATTCTTAAGCCAGATACGGAACTGATAGAAGTAAACGGACAAAGCCGCATCCTGTCGGCAAGTCCCTTTATCCAAAAGGATGTGACCTATGTTCCCATCGATTTCATTCGTGTGGCACTAGGTGGCTTTGTGGACTGGAATGACCGCACAAGAACCCTTTGGATTCAGCCTTAGTAGGTGGGGAGATGTATGATTGAAATCCATGAGAAGATGCGCTCATGCCGTTTATGTGGGTTGCATCGTTTACGCAACAATGTTGTGATTGGCAGCGGTTGGCCGGACAGTCCCATCGTTTTCTTAGGTGAAGCCCCGGGACGGGATGAGGACCTCCAGGGGGAGGCTTTTGTGGGGGCCGCCGGTCGAGTCTTGAACCGGGTCCTAGAATTGCTGGGGCTCGATCGGACCCGGGTTTGGGTAACCAATGTGGTCCACTGTCGTCCTACCGATGATGGGCGGAGCAACCGGGCTCCTACCGATGAGGAGATGGCTGCCTGTCGTTCCTGGTTTGAAGGAGATCTTAAGCGCGTGCCGAGACGACTGATCGTTACCTTGGGGAACACACCCCTAAGGGCCTTGACCAGTGAAGGGGGGATAACCAAGCGACATGGTCGGTTGATAACCGGCTACGAAATACCTATTTTCCCCATGTTTCATCCTGCCTACGTTCTCTATCGAAGGGACCGGGCCGATGTCTATCGCCAAGACATTGACAGACTACAGGAAGTCATCAATGGAATGGAGCTATTGCCGGCTGGAGAGTCCGATGGTGACGTTGAAGAACCAAGGCGGATTGAACAGCTGCAGTTGTTCTGACCAAGGCTCAGGAGTACAAAGGTCAATATGAGGGCATAATTTGGGCTAGAATGGTAAAATGAGGGGAATCCCCATGCTTTGAAGCAAATCTCCAATGGCCGAAGGGGAGGATATGGGGAAATATCGGCGAAGTGGTAGCTGAATGCTTTTGCACTAGTTTTGACGCGATAAACTGCCCTCCGGGCACAGAACCATTAATGGAGAACTAGCGATCTATTGGTAAGCGAGGGAGAGATGCTATTTGAAAAGTTATTCTTCTGAAAGGCTGCGCAACCTAGCACTGGTATCCCACGGTGGTGCTGGGAAAACCTCTATTGCCGAAAGCATGCTGTTTTCAGCCGGAGCCATTAACCGGTTGGGTCGGGTTGATGATGGAACATCAATATTGGACTATGACCCGGAGGAAGTCCGGCGCAAGATATCAATCAGTTCGTCTTTAGGTCCCTGTGAATGGAAGGGACACAAATTGAACGTAATCGATACCCCGGGATATTTTGACTTCGCCGGCGAGGTCAAAGCCGCCCTTCGCGTCGTGGAAGGGGCGGTTGTCGTCGTTTGTGCTGCTTCCGGAGTGGAAGTTGGCACTGAGAAGGTATGGGGCTACGCCGATGACTGCAATCTGCCCCGGATGATTTTCGTGAACAAGATGGACCGGGAGAACGCTGACTTTTTCAAAGTCCTAGGCGAGCTCACTGAGCGGCTGGGCAACAAGGCCATCCCAATTCAAATCCCCATGGGGGCAGCAGACGACTTCAGAGGGATCGTAGATCTAGTCAAAATGAAGGCGTATGCAGCCAATGAGAAGGGGAAGTTCGTCGAAAGTGCGATCCCCGAGGATTTGATGTCCGAAGCAGAGTCTTACCGAGAGGCCCTCATTGATGCTGTAGCCGTTGGCGATGAGGAACTCATGATGAAATATCTCGAGGGTGAAACCTTGACCCAGGAAGAGGTCGAGCTTTGCTTGGGCCTGGCTACCAAGAGCGGGGATGTAATTCCCGTCTTGTGTGGTTCGGCAAATAAGGTGGCCGGCATCGATCTCTTGATGGACTACTGCATCGAGTGCTTGCCTTCGCCTGTTGATGCAGGTGCCATCCATGGGACAAATCCAAAGACGGAAGAGGATGCAGTCAGGCAGCCTTCACCTGATGAGCCTTTGAGCGCCTTGGTTTTCAAGACGATGGCCGACCCTTACGTGGGGAAGATGACGATTTTCCGGGTTTATTCCGGAGTGTTTAAGTCGGATAGCCAGGTATACAACGCCAACAAGGACAAAGACGAGCGGATTGGTCAAGTTTTTCTGCTCATGGGCAAAGAACAAGAACCGGTGGAGCAAGTAGTGGCCGGAGATATCGCGGCAGTGGCCAAGGTCCAGGTGACGGCTACTAATGATACCCTATGTGCAAAGGACCAGCCAATAGTCCTAGATCCCATCGAATTCCCTGCGCCTAAGATGGCAATGGCGGTACAGCCAAAAAGCAAGGGCGACGAGGAGAAGGTGGGCGTTGGCTTGGCCCGCTTGGCAGAAGAGGATCCGACCTTTTCGACCGAGAGAAAAGCTGAGACCAAAGAGACCCTAATCTACGGGGTAGGGGAGCTTCATCTGGAGATTATTACCAGTCGTCTCCAGAAGAAGTTTGGCGTTGAAGTCGACTTGGTTCCACCCAAGATCCCTTATCGAGAGACCCTGCGGGGCAAGGTGAAGGTGGAAGGCAAGCACAAGAAGCAGACGGGTGGCCGGGGC
>JAAZLZ010000277.1 GCA_012799075.1 Bacillota bacterium | reverse complement strand
TTTTGCTAAGGGAGCTCCTCGAAGAGCGCCCGGTGGCAAGTCAATTGAAACAGCACATCCTAACCCTGCCCCGCCTGCGGGGAGGCCCGGAAGTATTACTCTCGGAGGACTTCGGCAACCCCCGCTGCCAGAGGGCCCTCCGGGAACTGGGAGAAATAGAGGAGCTGCTCCGCTCCTGGGACATCACCGCCGGGATCTGGATCGATTTAGGGCTAGTTAAGGATTTGGAGTATTACACCGGGATGGTGTTTGAAGGCTACACCCGGGATTCGGGCTGGCCTTTATGCACCGGGGGCCGCTACGATGATCTCATCGGCCGGTTCGGCTATGACTGCCCGGCGACGGGCTTTGCCGTGGGGATCGAATCCCTCTTTTCCCTGATGGAAAAGCAGGGGGTCCTCCCCAAGGTAAAGACCGGGCCCGACTGGCTGGTGGTCTATGCTCCTGCACGCAGCCGGGAAGGCTGGGATTTGGCCCGACGGCTGCGCGCCTTGGGAGCGCGGGTGGTGGTGGAGCCGGAAGGAGCGGGAAGCTGGCAGGACCGGGGCATCCCCCAAGTTGTCCACTTGGAGGGCGAGGCCTGGGGCCTAGGCATTCTTTACCGGGGCCAAAGGAAACAAGAGACAACCCTAGCGGACCTGTTGGAGGAGAAGGCCAATGGATGAACTAATCATTGCCGTCCCCAAGGGGAGACTGCTTGGACCCCTGATGGATCTTTGGGAGGGAGCGGGGCTTTCCGGGGAGCTCCTTCGCACCCAGTCCCGCCGCTTGGTCATCGTTGATGGGGAGAGGAAGCTGAAATACATACTGGCCAAGCCGGGGGATGTGCCCACCTATGTGGAGTATGGAGCGGCCGATTTGGGTGTGGTGGGGAAGGACGTCTTGCTCGAAGAAGGGGCCGATGTTTCGGAACTCCTTGATCTTGATTTCGGCCGCTGCCAGATGGTGGTTGCCGTCCCCAAGGAGCGGGGGATAACCAGGGTGGACCAGCTCGATTACAACAGCCGGGTGGCCACCAAGTATCCCAATATCGCCCGGGACTACTTCAGCCGCCAGGGGCTTCAGGTTGAGGTCATCAAGCTTGGGGGCTCAATTGAACTTGGTCCCATGGTGGGCCTTGCGGAGGCCATCGTGGACATCACTGAGACGGGGGGAACCCTGCTGGCCAATGATTTAGAGCCCATCGCCCAGGTGGCCGCCATCAGCGCTCGGTTGATCGTCAATCCCATCCGCTACCGGGTGAAATTGGCCCGCATCCAGCCCTTGGTGGATGCCTTAAGCGGGGCCTTGGAAAGGAAGGGCGCCTAATGCGGATTGTGTGCAGTTGGGAACTGGCAAAGGAGGAGCTGGAGGGGCTCTTGCGCCGTCCATCCCTAGGGGAGAGGAAAGAAGGGGAAGCATCTCCCCAGAGAATCGTTGAGCAAATCGTGGCCGATGTCCGGCGCCGAGGGGATGCGGGGGTCATCGAGCATGCCAACCGGCTCGATGGGGTAAAGCTCACCCCGGAAAAGCTGTTTGTGAGCCCGGCGGAGTGGGACGCGGCCCAAGTCGATGACGAACTGGCCGCGGCCCTGCAGATGGCCAAGGAGAACATCGAGGCCTTCCATCGCCGGCAGCTGCCTCGTTCCTGGATCACAACCGGTGCCGACGGGACCATTCTGGGTCAGCGGTATGTGCCCTTGGAGCGGGTGGGCCTTTATGTTCCGGGCGGGACGGCGCCTTTGTTTTCCAGCGTTCTCATGGGGGCTGTGCCCGCCCGGGTGGCGGGGGTGGGGGAGATCATTATGGCCACCCCTGTGGGTCGGGAAGGCAAAGTTCATCCGGCCCTGCTGACTGCGGCCCGCCTGGCGGGGGTGGATCGGATTCTCAAAGTAGGCGGCGCCCAGGCCATTGCCGCCCTTGCCTGGGGGACGGAAACCATCCCCCGGGTGGACAAGATCGTAGGCCCCGGCAACATCTTCGTCACCTTGGCCAAGAAAATGGTCTTCGGCCAGGTGGGGATCGATATGTTGGCAGGCCCAAGCGAGATCCTGATCATTGCCGATGAAGAGGCGGATCCGATGCTCATCGCCGCGGATCTACTCTCCCAGGCGGAGCATGATCCCCAGGCCGCGGCCATTTTGATCACCCCCAGCCGGTCCCTGGGGGATAAGGTGCGGGAAGAAGTCAAGGTCCAGCTAGCCGCCCTGCCCCGGCAGGAAATCGCTGCCAAGTCCCTGGCCCAATGGGGGTTGGTGGTCATCTGCCGAAACTTGGAGGAGGCGGTCAACCTGGCCAATCAGGCGGCTCCGGAGCATTTGGAGCTTGCCGTCGGCCGGCCATGGGAGCTTCTTGGCAAGATCGTCCATGCCGGAGCGGTCTTTTTGGGGCAGCACTCCCCCGAACCCTTGGGGGATTACGTGTCCGGTCCCAACCATATTTTGCCCACCAATGGCGCGGCCCGCTATGCATCGCCCTTGGGGGTGGAGGATTTTTGCCGCCGCTCCAGCGTGATTGCCTGCGGCAAGGAGGGTCTGGCCCGGCTGGGGCCCGCCGCGGCCGTGATGGCCCGGGGCGAAGGCCTCCTGGCCCATGCCCGGGCGGTGGAGCTGCGGCTTTTAGAAAAGGGGTGATGGCTTTGAGGCGGGGTGCTGTCAGTCGTCAGACGAAGGAGACGGACATCACCGTTGAGTTGAACCTGGACGGAGAAGGCAGGGGCAACATCACGACGGGTTTGGGGTTTTTCGATCACTTGCTGGAGGCCTTGGCCCGCCACGGTCTGTTTGACCTGGAAATCCGGGCTGTGGGCGACTTGGAAGTGGATGGCCACCATACGGTGGAAGATGTGGGAATTTGCCTGGGCCGGGCCTTGGATAGGGCCCTGGGAGACCGGGCGGGGATCGTCCGCTACGGCTGGGCGTGTCTGCCCATGGATGAAGCCCTGGTGTTGGCGTCGGTGGACCTGGGGGGGAGGCCCTTCACCGACTGCCGGTTGGATCTGCCCCCGGTGATGGTGGGGGAGTTTTACACCGGCCTTTTTGCCGAGTTCTGCCGGTCCTTGGCCCAGACGGGCCGGTTTAACCTCCATGTACGCCAGCTGGCCGGGGAGGACCCCCATCACGTGCTGGAGGCCGCGGTGAAGGCCCTAGCCCGCGCCCTTAGCGCCGCCTGCCGGGTCGATGAAAATGTGCAGGGCATCCCTTCGACCAAGGGAACCTTAAGTTAAGTTTAAGGAGTGGACAGATGTTAATCATTCCAGCAATCGATTTGCGAGGGGGAAAATGCGTCCGGCTGATCCAAGGGGACCCGAAGGCCCAAACGATCTACGGGGATGACCCGGCGGCCGTTGCTCAGCGCTGGGCCCAAGGAGGAGCCAAGAAGCTCCACGTGGTGGACCTAGACGGCGCTTTCAGCGGGAATCCCCA
>JAAZLZ010000276.1 GCA_012799075.1 Bacillota bacterium | reverse complement strand
CTAACCGGGGCGGACTTGGACCGGATGACGGACCGGGAGCTTGGTCAGTTGGTGGAACGCATCACCGTCTATGCCCGGGTTACTCCCCAGCATAAGCTGCGGATTGTCCGGGCTCTAAGGGCCAAGGGACATGTGGTGGGCATGACCGGCGACGGGGTCAACGATGCCCCGGCGGTCAAAGAAGCAGATATTGGGATCGCCATGGGTAAGACAGGTACAGATGTGACCAAGGAAGCTTCTTCCATGATCCTCGTCGATGACAATTATGCTACTATCGTCGCTGCCGTGGAGGAAGGGCGCGGAATCTACGAGAACATCCGCAAGTTCATCCGCTACCTTCTGAGCTGCAATGTGGGCGAAGTCTTGACCATGTTTGGAGCAACCTTGCTTGGCATGCCCCTTCCCTTGATTCCGATGCAGATCCTTTGGATGAACTTGGTCACCGACGGGCTCCCGGCCATCGCCTTGGGTGTAGACCCTGGGGACCAGGATATCATGCTCCGGCCGCCCCGTCCCACCGAGGAAGGGATTTTCGCCCAAAGGCTGCATTTGAAAATCATGCTCCGAGGAGTCCTATTTGCCCTTTGCGTCCTAACGGTCTTCTGCTTGAGTCTGAACTGGAAGGAAGGAGATCTGGATAAAGCTCGGACCATCGCCTTCTCCACTTTGGTCATGGCCCAGCTGTTTTATGTCTTCCAATGCCGGTCAGAACGCTACTCGATTTTTGAGCTAGGTCTACTTTCCAATCCCCAATTGGCTTTGGCCGTCCTCTTTTCGACAGCTATGCAGGCCGCCGCCGTTCACGTTGGCAAGCTGCAGCCTATCTTTCGGACTGTTCCTCTAGACTTGGACGACTGGCTGCTGGTCTTTGTCTTTTCCTCTTGGTCAGTCCTTTTGGAAGGTATTCTGCGGGGTATTCGCCGTCGGACCCTCAAACGCTTTGCGCCAGTTAAGGGGTAACCCGGGTCCAGGGGTGAAATCCGGCAACTAAGGGCTTTTCAGTTTACTTTCCGGCGGGTTTGTAGTACAATGGGCTTAAATCCAAGACCAGGGGGCTTGGAGTATGCTTTGCAGCATGACTGGCTATGGGCAGGGCGAGTACGCTGATGCCCAGGGTTATTGGAAAGTTGAAGTCCGATCCTACAATCATCGGTATCTTGACATCCAGATTCGTTTGGCAAGGGAACTGATTTTCTTTGAGGATCCCTTGAGACAAAAAATCCGATGTCATCTTTCCCGGGGCAGGGTAGAAGTTGTTGCATCCAGGGAGGAATTCGGTGGTGGGAAACGAAGGGTAACCTTGGATGATGGACTCCTGGCTGGCTATCGTGGGGCTTTGGAACAATTACGCGATTTGCTGGGCCAAAGGGAACCATTACGGGTTCAGGACTTCTTGGCCTTTCCCGATTTACTAGTTTTGGAGGAGGAGACTTGGGATCGAGAGCTCGTCTGGTCCTCTTTGGAGAAGGCTGCTGAGCAGGCCCTCGACGGGCTCCTGATTATGCGTAGAGCCGAGGGGGAACAGCTGAGGGCGGACATCGTACATAAACTGAAAGCTGCCGAGGGGCTGATTCGCTCGTTGGAGGTACGAGCCCCCTTGTTGCCGGAGACTTACCATGAACGGCTGACTGCACGTCTTGCTGACCTGGTTCCTGAAGGGATTGCCATCGACCCCGACCGGTTGGCAGCAGAAGCAGCCATTCTTGCTGATCGTTGCGACATCAGTGAGGAACTCGTCCGACTGAATAGCCATTTGAACCAGATGTGGGGCGAACTTGAGGAAGGCGGACCGGTGGGAAGAAAACTAGATTTTCTCTTACAGGAGATGTATCGGGAAATCAACACCCTTGGGGCAAAGGCTAACGATGCTGCCAGCACAGCTCTAGCGGTGGAAGTCAAGAGCCTGTTGGAGAAAGTTCGGGAACAAGTGCAAAACATTGAATGACAGGCAAATTTGAACTACGGGAGGAAGAGAAGTAATGGAGATCAGACTGGTCAATATAGGTTTTGGGAACATTGTCTCTGCCAACCGGATCATTTCTATCGTCAGCCCGGAATCAGCACCAATTAAGCGGATTATTCAGGAGGCCCGGGAGCGAGGCATGCTCATTGATGCCACCTACGGTCGACGGACAAGGGCTGTCATCGTCACCGACAGCGACCACATTATCCTGTCTGCGGTTCAGCCGGAAACGGTAGCTCACAGGGTTGCGGCAAAAGAATCAGGGGGAGAAGCTGGGGATTAATGCTATTAGCACTTAAGAAGGGGATTTTGTTTGTGCTATCAGGTCCCTCGGGGGCAGGCAAGAACACCCTTCTCAACGCAGTACTAGAGAGAGTGCCCGAGGTTGACTATTCTGTATCTGCGACTACCCGTCCGTCCCGTCCTGGGGAAATCCACGGCCGTAATTATTTTTTCCTCTCACCGGAGAGATTCAGACAGGGTGTGGAGGCCGGTGAGTTCCTGGAATGGACGGAGTTTTGCGGACACTACTACGGAACACCCCGCCGTTTTATCGATGAACGACTAGCCGAAGGCAAATCTGTTATCATGGATGTGGATATTCAGGGGGCCGCCCAGATCAAAAGACAGCTGCCCCAGGTGGTTTCGGTTTTTCTCTTGCCGCCGAGCATGGCCGTCCTCCATCAGCGGCTGCTGGCGCGGGCCACCGAAGGGGCGGAAGCCATCCGAAGACGTCTAAACAAGGCCCTTTTAGAAGTAAAAGCCCTTACGGACTACGATTATGTGGTCGTTAATGAGGACCTGGACTTGGCAGTGGAGAGAATGAAGGCTATAATAAGTGCGGAAAGACATCGCGTTGGCCGGATGGACTGCCAACGGATCATTGACCAAGTCACTAGGGGGAATGTTTGAATGATGAACCAACCGCCGCTGGAGCTGCTGCTGGAGAAAACCGACAGCCGCTACACTTTGGTGGTGGCCTGTGCCAAGCGGGCCCGTCAGCTTCTTGAGGGGGCCGTCAGCCTGGTGGAGGTGGATTCGGACAAGCCTGTCACCATTGCCCTTAATGAAATCGGCAATGACAAGATCCACTACGAACGCACCAAGACGGGGATCAAGTAAGGGCCATGGCGGAACGCTGCCTGCAGTGTACACTGCAGGCATTTTTGCAGTTGGGCCCTGATAACGGATTTCAGCTGCCAAGAAGGAGGCAAGGGCGCGGCCTGGTCTTTTGCAGGATGGGTTTGCCGCGCCGATCATGAACAAGGAACACGCCGAGATCATAGTAGATGTTGCAGCCTTTCCCGTCGATCGGGAGTTTCACTACCACGTCCCCCCTAGCCTGCAGCCATCGCTGCACGTGGGACATCGAGTGATGGTCCCCTTTGGCCATCGCCGGGTAGTCGGATATGTGGTGGGTTTTTCCCCTCCTCCCGAAGATGTCGCGGGCATCAAGGATATCCTCCGGATCCTAGATGAAGAGCCCCTCATAACAAAGGACCTGTTGGAGCTGGCCCATTGGATGGCGGATTACTACGGGTGTCTTTTGGTTGAGGCTATCAGCTGTATTTTGCCGCCAGGAACGAGGGCTGGGGGCCGTGTTGGCATGAGGACCTTGAAAGCTTTTCGCTTGACTGGAGGCGGCTCTCTGAAGGGGCTAGGTCCAAAACAGCAATTAGCACTGGAGCTGTTCCGAAAGGAGCCCAATCAACCCTTAACGGCCGTATCCCTAGAAGAGCAGGGGATTGGGCGGGCAACCCTCCAATCAATGGTCAAAAGAGGCATCTTAAAGGAGGAAAGCCTAACCGTCCTCAGGCGGCCCGAGGATCAGGCCCTAAAAAGGAAGCACCAGGACTTTGAATTGACCCTTGAGCAGCAGCGGGCTTTGTCGGCCATTATGGGAGCCCTGGGCCAAAACCAGGTGTTCGTGCTCCATGGGGTGACCGGCAGCGGCAAGACAGAGGTGTACCTGCGGGCCATCGCCTCTGCCCTTCGTTCGGGGCTGGGCGCTTTGGTGCTGGTCCCGGAGATTGCCCTGACAGCTCAGGTCATGGGTGAATTCCAGGCTCGCTTCGGCGATGAGGTCGCCCTTCTTCACAGCAACCTGTCTTTGGGGGAGCGACACGATGAATGGCTGCGCTTGCGATGTGGGGAAGCTAGGGTTGTCGTTGGGGCAAGGTCTGCCGTTTTTGCGCCGGTCCAGAACTTAGGACTGATCGTCATCGATGAGGAACACGAACCAAGTTACAAGCAGGATGACAGGCATCCCCGCTATCATGCCCGGACAGTGGCCATGAAAAGAGCGGCATTAGAGAATGCGGTAGTAGTTCTAGGTTCGGCAACGCCGGGAATCGAGAGTTACTACCGGGGTCAGGAAGGTTCGTCCAAGCTGCTGATCCTTAGTAAGAGAGTGGAGAACCTGCCTTTGCCTAAAGTTGAGATAGTTGACATGCGGGAGGAGCTGAAAAGGGGCAATCGGACGATTTTCAGTAGGCGGCTGCAAAGGGAGCTCGCCGGATGCTTGGGTCGAGGGGAACAAGCCATTCTGTTCCTTAACCGGCGAGGTTACACTACCTTCATCTTTTGCCGCGAATGCGGCGAGGTGATGCAGTGCGGAGACTGTTCAGTGAGCATGACTTATCACCAGACGGAAGGGGAGCTGCGGTGCCACTACTGCGGAAAAACCCAGCCGCCGCCCCAGGTCTGCCCTGTCTGCCACAGCCGAGCGATCCGGCATTTTGGGGCAGGGACGCAAAGAGTGGTGGAAGCCTTCAAGGAACAGTTTCCCCGGGCCCGAGCAGCCCGTCTAGATGCTGATGTGACCAGCCGCAAGGGCGCCCATGCCGAGATCTTGCGTTCTTTTGAAGCCCGCCAGCTCGATGTTTTGGTGGGAACCCAGATGGTGGCCAAAGGGTTCGATTTCCCCGGAGTAACCCTGGTAGGCGTTGTGGCCGCGGATACAGTTCTCAATCTGCCGGACTACCGCAGCAGTGAACGCACCTTTCAACTGCTTGTCCAATCAGCTGGACGGGCAGGACGGGGACCCGACGGAGGCGTAGTGGTCATCCAAACGTACAATCCCCATCACTATGCGGTTTTGACAGCAGCCGAGCATGATTACGAAGCTTTCTATCAACAGGAGCTGTCCTTCCGCAAGTCCCTTCATTATCCTCCCTTTTGCCGTTTGGTTCGCCTGCTGTTTCAAGGTGAGAACGAGGCAGAGGTGCAAAGCGCGGCCCATCTTTGGTCCAGGTTGCTGCGGCCAAAGGTCCGGCGCCGAGACTGGGAAATGTTCGGTCCAGCTCCCGCTCCCCTCAGCCGACTGCAAGATCGCTATCGATGGCATTTGTGGTTGAAAGTACCCCCGGAAGGCCCGTTGTCCATCAAAGAACTCCTCAGCGAGTGTGCAGCCCAAGGCACCTTAACGGGAGTGAATCTGTCCATTGATGTAGAGCCCTCATTTATGCTGTAGGGAGGATGATGGTGATGGCTCAATTAGAGATCCTCACTGAAGGGCATCCGCTGCTGCGGAAGAAGGCCCTTCCCGTAAAGAAAATCACCAAACGTTTGAACAAATTGGCTGAAGACATGGAAGAGACGATGCGGGCAGCTTCTGGTGTGGGTTTGGCAGCACCCCAGATAGGTGTGGGCATCCGGCTGATTGTGGTGGATGTGGGCGAAGGCCCCATCGTCATTTACAACCCTGAAATCATTGACCGTGATGGCCAAGATATCGATGTGGAAGGTTGTCTGAGCATACCCGGAGTGAACGCTTACGTCGAAAGGTCCGCGTGGGTGAAAGTAGCAGGGATCGATGCCAAGGGAAAACCTTTGGTTGTAGAAGGGGATGAACTGCTAGCCCGG
>JAAZLZ010000275.1 GCA_012799075.1 Bacillota bacterium | reverse complement strand
CGTTCCATGTAACCTTTAAGGATGCGAAAGGCAATCGCCGGTTCGGTGGTTGTTCCCGACTTGGAGATGACGTTGATGGATACTTCTTGATCATCGAGCAGGTCCAAAAGATCAGCCATATAAGTGGAGCTGGCATTGTTCCCTGCATAGTAGATGGCCGGTCCTGATCGCTGCCTCAAGGAGTGGCTTTCACGGAAGGAATGGCTTAGCATTTGGATTCCGGCCCGCGCGCCCAGGTAAGAGCCGCCAATGCCGATGATGAGAAACACCTGGGAATTGGAACGGATCTGCTTAGCTGCCCCTATCACCTTGTCTAACTGCTGAACATCCCTCTTCAGGGGAAGATCGACCCACCCCAAAGCCTCGTTTTCTGCTTTGGAATGGAGCCGTTTGTGGGCCAGCACGACGGCTTCTCCTTGACGGAGGATTTCCTTCTCCGTCACAAACTGCAAGGCGCTTTTGTGATCCAGCTTAACTCGACCCATGATCCGATGCCGCACCTCCTTGTTCTAGTCTTGCCCAAGCTGTGCTTTCCATGTATTTCTTGCAGTGATTCCTGGCAATCAGGAAATCATCCGAGCCCAGCAACATATAGTTTGAAGTGTGTACCAGTAAGGCAGGGTGGTGGGGAGATGGTGCGCCGGGCCCTAATCATTGTCATTGTTTCCCGCCGTCAGTGTATCTTAGGTCTTCTCCTGCTGCTCGCCATCATCATGACAACAGCGGGTTCCTTGGCCTTCTTGCCTGTCATGGGAACTAATCCCCTGGCCGGAAAGGTGATTGCTGTCGATCCAGGCCACGGTGGCATCGATGGTGGAAGCTCCCATGGAAGTCTGCGTGAGAAGAATGTGACCCTAACCCTCAGCCGAATCCTGGCAAAGGAGCTGCAGTCCCAGGGAGCAACGGTGGTCCTGACCAGAAACAGCGATACTGATCTTTTTGATGGGATTAGTGTCGAAAGGGAGATCTCCATCAGCAAAGAAGAGTATTTACAGGATCGACAGGCAGGCCGCAAGACTCACTCCCTCGATCGGGCCGTGGCCCAAGGCACCAGGATCCCTCCCCCCTATCGGCTTGGCCTGCGGACTCGACTGATTATCGCATCACAACATCAGGCCGATCTCCTGATCAGCATTCATACGAATAAGTACCGTTCACCATCGGCTCGGGGGTCGGCCACCCTCCACCAAATCAACTCGCCGGCAAGCAAGCGGCTCGCCCAGGCCATCCAAACCCATTTGGGGACCTTGGTTCCGGGTCGGGCTCAGCCCGATGTAATTCCTGATGATTTCTTTCTCCTCAGGCGAAGCCCCATTCCCGCGGTCATCGTCGAGGTAGGCTTCATTTCCAACGCCAGGGACCGGGAGTTCATGCTGTCCGCGGAAGGAGCCGAGGCCATTGCTAAAGCCATCACCAAAGGTCTCAGGGATTACTTTGGCAATGGCCTACGGCAAAGACTCTCGGTTCTTTTTAGTTCCCTCCCTAACCTATTCGCGCCCCCATCCGTTTTAGTCCTTGGGAAACCATAGGGGGACCGGACCGGTCCCCACAGTTTACATGCCCACAATAGGTCGCAGCTGATCGATCTCTTCCATGCTTTCCACCATGATGTATAGGTAGAGTCCTTTGGGAGACAAGGAGTCCACGAGCAATCGCAGTTCATCCGGGGTGAAGGAGCCTCGGATCAGCAAGGGCCGCTTTGCTTTCTGGATGGTCTGGAAGTAGGGAACCATCGTCGCGATGGGCGGCCCACAGACGTCGTTGTTGACTTGGAAGCAGCGCAGCTCCTCGATCTCCAGGAAGCCCTCGAGAATATGCATGGAGGTGGAGTGGAGGTGGATGAAGTTGTGGGAATATTGACTGGCCAGCCACCTATCGACGGGCTGGAGAAAACGCCGGTACAATTCTGGGGAGAACAGTCCCGATGCGTCTTCCTGCATCCTGATCGTCGGCCCGGGAGCCCATAGTTGATACTGGGCATCAAAGTAGCCACCGTGGAATGTTGGTGTATGCCGTCGCTGTTCTTCCAAAACCTCCCGGAAAATCCGAGCCGTTTTCCAGAACAGTTCGCTAGCTTTCTCCGGTTCATCATACAGGTCGAAGATGTTCCTGTTTCGACCCCGCAGCACTCCCGTCAAGTCCGATGGTCCAACTAGGGTGCCATGACTAACCGGGTATCGCCCTGCCGAGCTTTTGACAAGCACCTTGGTGAACTCGATGTACTTTTTGAACCAGGGGTTCTCTTTATCCAACTCCAGGTCTTCTAGTTCTTCCCATTCCAAGTCCATGTCTTCGCCAAGGATGCTTTCCGGCAGAATGCGCAAAGGGCTGCCCAACATGGCACAAAGCCAAGGAACCGCCTGGGATGCCGACGCCCCTCGGAAAATGTCATCTTCGATCTCTTCGCCTTCCCGAAGGAGTCTTTCTTGGTCCGCAACGAAAGCCTCTGGTTCGATCATATCCGGGGTTAGGTAGTCGTAGTCTTGCCAGTTGGAACTGGCCTCAAACTCCATCAGGGGAAACCAACTCTTCAAAGAAAAGCCCACCAATGGCCGCTTTACATCATCCAATTCCCAAAACGCCTGATAGCCCTTAACCTTGTCTGAATTATTGCCAAAAGGTGCCGTCGACAAAGGCCAAACCTCCTTCAATCCATAAAACAGTCATGGCTTAAGATTACACAGACAGAAAGCGAACTCCTGCCAGAACATCGACTATTCTAGGGTCTTAGTGATCGCAATGGGATAAACAAGAAGCCAAGGGGTAATCAAGGAGCAAAGATGCCCCACCCCCCTGTAGGGTAGCAGCACCTGCCAAGGGGAAAAGCCCAACCACTAATAGTTGGGCTTTTCCCATATCCGATTCAACGGGGATAAGGCTTCAAAAGAACGGACACTTTACGCAGCACTTCACGGGCTATGCGTTCGATTGACTGGAGGGGCAAATCGGTAACGCTCCCATCCTTATCGATAATGCTCACCTGGGAGGAATCCTCATCTTCAGCGTAGGGGCCCTCCAGCTGGCGGGCGACAATCAGGTCCAATCCTTTGCGTGACAACTTGACGGCTGCCGCATCCTTGAAGTTGCTTGGCTCTGTAGCAAAACCCACCTTGATTACAGGCTCCTTTACCTCCATGAGGATGTCGGGATTTTTGACTAGGGCCAGACTGACCTTTTCACCCTCGCGGATTTTGCCCGCCTCGACTTTCGCTGGTCGATAGTCGGCCACTTCCGCGGCCATGATCAGCACTCCCGCCCCCTCGACTTCCTTGCGAACGGCAGCGAGCATCTCTTGGGCGGTATTTACCTCAATCTGCTTTACACCCACCGGTGCCATCAGGTTGGTGGGGGCGCTGATTAGAGTCACATCGGCCCCTTGATCCCGGGCTTCCCGGGCAAGGGCAAAACCCATCTTCCCAGTTGAATAGCTGCCTAGGAAGCGCACCCGATCGACTGGCTCCCGGGTGCCGCCGGCCGTCACGACTACCTTTACCCGGGAAAGTCCACCGTTGCGGCCCAGCACCTGCCGCAGGGTATCCACAATCGTCTCGTTAGCTGCCAGACGACCCCTGCCCCGATAGCCGCCCATTAAGTAGCCCCATTCGGGGGGAACTTCAACTACACCCCGTCTTCGCAGACGACCCAGATTCTCTTGGGTTTGGGGATTTTCATACATCGACGAGGTCATCGCCGGGGCGATCACCAGTGGCGCCCTTGAAGCTAAGACAAGGCAGCTGAGGAAATCATCGGCTAGTCCCCCTGCT
>JAAZLZ010000274.1 GCA_012799075.1 Bacillota bacterium | reverse complement strand
TTTCTCCCGTGCACGCCCGCGGGTGTAATGGAGCTTATCAAATATGCGGGAATATCTGTCGAGGGCAAGAATTGCGTTGTAGTTGGCCGGAGCAACATTGTCGGAAAACCGATGGCGATGCTCCTGCTACATAAAAACGGTACGGTAACTATCTGCCATTCCCGCACCGAGAAGCTAGACGAGGTGTGCCGACGGGCCGATGTGTTAGTGGTGGCTGTGGGTCGGCCGGAAATGGTCAAAGGCGACTGGATTAAGCCAGGCGCGGTTGTCATCGATGTGGGCACCAACCGGCTGGAAAAGGGATTGGTGGGGGATGTGGAGTTTGCTGTCGCCAAAGAAACGGCTGGCCATATCACACCGGTGCCTGGAGGCGTTGGACCGATGACGATTGCCATGCTCATGAAAAACACCGTGGAGGCGGCCCGCTCCTTGGCTAATCGCTGATTGGGAGGGGTAGGATTGAATAAGTGCCGAGTTAGCTTTGTTTTGCCCGGGGGCCGGGTTTTAGAGGCCCGGTCTGACCTGGGCATTACGATTCTTGAGGCTGCCCGAGCCTGTGGACTGGAGATCCAGGCCACTTGCGCGGGGCGGGGACGCTGCGGCCACTGCCGGGTGCAGGTAGAGGGACCACTCGGCCCCCCATCTCCGGTGGAAAAGCGGGTGTTGACCCCGGGGGACAGGGCTCGGGGGGTCCGACTGGCCTGCCAGGCCCGGATTGAAGGGGACCTTAAGGTAATCCTGCCCGAAGTTGCGGCAGGACCGCAAAAGATCTTAACGGCCGGCACCGGTGCCGCGGTGACGGTTGATTCGGGTTTCGAGAAAAAAGCAGTTGTCTTGGATCCGGCCACCCTCCAAGATGTCCGGGGTGATTACGAGCGGCTCCGGGCTAAAGTGAAGATGTCCCAGCCGCCCCTTGCGGTTCTGCGGGAATTGGCCGCGGCATACCGCCAAGGCGAGGGCCAGGTGACAGTGGCATGCTACAAAGACCAGGTCCTGGGAGTGGAGCCGGGGGATGCCAGCGGGGAATTATACGGGATGGCCTTCGATATTGGGACCACCACCGTGGTTGGCAGCCTGCTGGATCTTAGGACCGGCCGGGAGCTTGCCGTTTCAGCTGCAGGGAATCTCCAGGCCGTCCATGGAGCCGATGTCATCGCCCGCATCCAGTTTACCCAGACGGTGCCGAAGGGCATCGAAGAGATGCAAAAGAAGGTCATCCAGACCCTAAACACCATCATCGCGGCCCTGCTTCAAGAAGCCAACGTCAGCCCTGAGTCTGTTTACGGTTTGTCGGTGGCCGGCAATACATGTATGCAGCATCTGCTGCTTGCCATCGATCCAAGTCCCTTGGGAAGGTCGCCCTATGTTCCCGTTTTCCAGTCGCCCTTGGTGGTGGAGGCGGGCGAGCTGGGTCTGAAGGTGAACCCCCGGGCCCGGGTGCTCGTCCTTCCCAATATTGCCGGGTTTGTCGGGGCCGACACAGTCGCAGTCATGGTGGCTGCAGGACTGGACTTGGTCCAGGAGCCCATCGTGGCCGTTGACATCGGGACCAACGGGGAGATCGTTGCGGCCCGGGACGGAAAGCTTTGGGC
>JAAZLZ010000273.1 GCA_012799075.1 Bacillota bacterium | reverse complement strand
TTGGCTTATCCGGACCAGCTTGGATGCAAATCTCATCGCCGCTGGTCAGGGTGGTCTCCAGGGTGGCCTTGCGACCGTTGACGATGATTTCGGGTTCGGCCTGCCAAAAGTGCTCTACATCATCGATGGTGTAAGGAAGGGTGGCGACGGTGTCGTAGCCCAGCTCCGCAAGTAGGTCGACCGCAGTATTGATTACCCCGCGGGTTGTCACTTCATCGCCATCCTGGAGGGGATGCTCTGGCCCGACTGCTTCACCGTTGACTAGGATTTGGGGTGTAAACTCCCGCTTTTCCCCGTTGATGGTTAGGTTGTCTCCAGCGGCATCATATTTCACCAAGTCGCCGACGAGGACTGTCGGGGCGGAACCTTCGCGGGCGGGTCCGATGGTGATTTCATCATGGGGATGGATCTTCGTATGGAGATCGGCCGGTTGGCCGTTCACTTGAATGGGTGCAGGCTCGCCTAGAGTCCCTGGAACAACAACGGGACGACCGTTAACCTGGATCGCAAGGCTTGGCCCTGGCAGACCTAAGAGCTGTTTGGGTGAAAAGCCAGCGCCAAACAGGATATCCCTAACGGTGCGGCGGGCAAGCTGCAGCAGTTGATGGCTGGTGCCGTTGATGCGGACGGGCACCGTTTCCAGGGCCTGATCATGCAAGGCCGCCATGGCAATGCCGATGGGCGTTATTGTCATCGGCCCGGTGAACTCAGGACAGCCCTTGATATGGGGTATGCTGTCTCGATCGCGGATTCCGATCCGGTTGGTTGGCAGACCAAGATGGTGGCCCAAGGCATCGATTAGCGCCGTTGTCAGGCTGCCCCCGCCGATGCAAAGGACCGCTTGGGGGGGCTGCTTGTTAAGCTGAAGGATGACCTGGGCGATGGCAAGGGCTAACCTGTCCACCGCGGGCGCGGCCACTTCGTTGACTTGCTCGGGCGAAAGCTCCAGGTTGTTTCCCACTACGTCTTGGCAAAGGATGGGATTGGCTGCCAGCTGACGCTTGACCCGTTCGGCAACGGACAAATCCAAGAGGAAGGCACTGGCAATGGCTGCAGTGACCTCATCGCCGGCAATGGGAACCATGCCAAAGCCGGTAACCCTGTTCTCCTGGGTAATAGCGATGTCCGATGTTCCTGCTCCAATATCCACCAGGGCCAGGTTTAGCTGTCTCATCGATGGGGGAACGATGACGTTGATGGCCGCATTTGGCTCTAAGGTGATGGATGACATTTGCAGACCGGCTAGCCTTAATGCGCTTCGCAAGGAGTCGACGACGATCCTGGGGAGGAGGGTGGCGATGACATCCACCCGGGCCCGTCGGCCTCGCTGGCCGATGAGACTGGCCAATCGTTGCCCATCAAGCCGAGATTCCCGCACATGGTATCCAACACAAAGGTAAGCTTCCCGGTGGGATTCCTGAGCGACATGCCGGACGGCTTCTTCGACGGCCTCCAGCTCCAAAGTCGCAACGATTTCCCTGGTGATGGGTTCGCTAAGAAGCAGGGATCGTTGGATGCTGCCGGCGGCGGTGACCAGTGAGCGTCCCGCGGCGGCCACGGCCACCTCGGTTAGGTTCTTCTGGGTCGAGTCCGCCAGGCGGTCCCGGACAATGGCGATGGTCCGGGCTACTTGGGCCACATCGTGGATTTGCCCATCGATCATGGCTCCGGGAGCCTGTTCCTCTACCGCCGCGGCCTGGATGTGACAACTGTCTCCTTGCTGCTCCATCAGGATGCCGGCGATTTTCCTTGTGCCAATGTCTAGGGCGAAGACTTCCTGGGGGGCATCCATGTCCAATACCTCCCTGTGAGTTTACCATCTAGCTACAACGATACCATCAAAGGCAAAGCTTGCCAATACCTTGAAGCCGATTGTCCCTGTTGGGGCAGGAGTTGCCCGTCATGGGTGGAATAACTAAGCGGAACACAGAAAGGGGCTTTGCAGCATGATTCACAGTAGCTATTCCCGCCGACAGGCCGATGGGGCCTTGCTTTTTGTTGCCGCCATATGGGGGACTACCTTTGTGGCCGTAAAAGAAGCTCTGGCCGACCTGGCACCGTACAATTTCTTAGCGATTCGATTCACATTGGCACTGATCGTCTTGGCTGTACCGGGGTTTTGTCGGGGTCGAAGGCTCCGGGCCTCTTCTTTGTGGCGGGGAGCTAGGCTGGGTACCTTGCTGTTTGCCGCCTATGCTCTCCAGACCGTTGGTCTACAGTACACGACAGCTTCTAACGCTGCCTTCATCACTGGGTTATCCGTTGTTCTGGTGCCCTTGCTGACCGCGGTGGGGCTGCGCTCCCTACCGGCTCCCGAGTCCATTGGAGGGGCCCTCCTGGCTGCGGTTGGGCTTGGCTGCCTAACTCTAGGTGATGGTCTTGTCCTTAACGTGGGGGACTTGCTCGTCTTAGGCTGCGCCTTTGCCTTTGCCGGTCATATCGTTCTCATTGGCAAGTACGCGGCCCAATCGTCCACCTATGAGTTGGTGGTTGGCCAGATGCTGGCAGTGGCCCTTTGGGCTTGGTTGTTTACTTTGATTTGGGAAGAGCCCTCTTTGCATGCAACGCCTCGGACATGGGCGGCCATTGTCATTACCGGCATTCTGGCCAGCGCGGTTGCCTTGTCGATCCAAACTACCATGCAGCGTTTTACTAGTCCTACCCGCACCGGAATCATTTTCTCCACCGAACCGGTGTTTGCCGCCCTGTTCGCCTACCTTTGGCTTCACGAGACTTTGTCTCTGAAGCAGCTGGTGGGATGCGTCCTGATCCTATCGGGGATGCTATTCACCGAACTGTGGGGCCGGGGGGAAGCCGGGACAAAGCCGACAGCGGCCCTGTCCCCTTCGTCAAAGGATCTTGCTTAGAAAAGCCTGGGTGCGCTCGTTAGACGGACAGCTGAACATGATCTCAGGGGGAGCCTGCTCCATGATGATGCCATCATCCATGAACAAGACCAGGTCTCCAACCTCCCGGGCGAACCCCATTTCATGGGTGACCACCACCATCGTCATCCCCTCTTCGGCCAAGGCTTGCATCACATCCAAGACCTCGCCGATCATTTCCGGATCCAGCGAAGACGTAGGTTCATCAAACAGCATTGCCTTTGGGCGCATGGCCAAAGCGCGGGCGATGGCCACCCTTTGTTGTTGTCCCCCGGAAAGTTGATCGGGGTAGGAGCTGGCCTTGTCCCCCAGTCCCACCTTGACCAACAGGTCCAGAGCTCGTTCATGGGCCTCGTGCTTAGACAGCTGGCGCACCCGCAGCGGGGCAAAGGCCACATTCTCCAACGCAGTCATATGGGGGAAGAGGTTAAACCGCTGGAAAACCATGCCTACGTCTTCCCGGACTTTGCGGATATCTGTCTTGGGATCGGTGATCTCGGCGCCGTTTACGTAAATGGTGCCGCCGGTGGGTTTTTCGAGGAGGTTAAGGCAGCGCAGGAAGGTGCTTTTACCAGAGCCGCTAGGGCCGATGATGACAACCACCTGTCCCTTGGCGATGCTGCAAGTGATGCCTTTGAGGACGTGCAGGCTGCCGAAGTGCTTGTGCAGGTCGTGGATCTTAAACATCGACGCTCAACCTCCTTTCCATGTAGGCCACCAGGCGGGATATGGCAAGGGTCATGACGAGGTACATGAAAGCAACCCCAAGCCAGATTTCAAAGGGTCGATAGGTTCTTGTAATGACGATGTTCGCTCTGCGGACTAGTTCTTCCAGGGCGATGACGGAAACCAAAGATGAATCCTTCAGCATAGCGATGAATTCATTGCCCAGGGGTGGAATAATCCGCTTGAATGCTTGGGGCAGGACGATGTACCGCATCACCTGGGCGTTGCTGCAGCCCAAAGACAGGGCAGCTTCCGTTTGTCCCGGGTCGATTGATTGGATGCCGGCCCGGACAATTTCGGCAACATAGGCGCCGCTGTTTAGACTCAACGCCAACAAGGCTGCTGTCAGTCGGGGCATCGGAAAGGACAGCAGCTGAGGCAAACCCATGTAGACCAGGAAAATCTGGACCAGCAGGGGAGTGCCTCGAATGAAGTCGACGTAGATAGCGGCGAGGATCCGCAGAGGCTTGTACTGGCAAATGCGGGCCATGCCCAGTAGGGTCCCGATCATGAAGCCTGCTCCCACCGCAATGGTAGTGAGCTTGATTGTCATCTGGGCACCTTCCCAAAGATAGGGCAGTGACCTATATAGGATGTCCCAACGAAAAGTCAACACGTTACCTCCCTAATAGAAGCATGACATTAAAATGTGCGCAACATCCGGCCGGACAGGTTGCGCACATCACCGCATAGACTCTTCCCCAGTTATTCAGAAAACCACTTGTCGAAGATCTCTTTGTAGGTGCCATCGGCCCTTATCTGAGCTAAGGCGGCGTTCACCTTCGCTAGAAGCTCGTCGTTGCCCTTCTTGATGGCAATTCCATACTGTTCTTCCGTGAAGGGTTCACCAACGATGGTGACCAGGTCTGGGTTTTGGACAGCAAAGTCGACGACGGTGGCATTATCCCCAACTACCGCATCTGCCGCACCGTTCAGGAGCTCTTGGAACGCCTCCGGCATGAAGTTGAAGCGAGAAATCGCGATGCCCTCCACTTCGCTTACGGCCAAGTCGCCGGTGGTGCCGATTTGGACCGCGACCTTCTTGCCGATCAAATCGTCTTTGCCCTGGATGTCGGTGCGGTTCTTCTTGACTAGGATGGACTGGCCGGCATCGAAGTAAGGATCGCTGAAGTTTACGCTTTCGGCTCGCTCCGGTGTAATGGTCATTGCGGAGATAATTACATCGTAGTCGCCATTCATTAGTCCGGGGATGATTCCGTCCCAGGCCGTGTTGATCAGCTCTACCTCCATCCCCATAGCGGCTCCGACGGCCCTGATCAGATCCATGTCAAAGCCTTGGAACTCGCCCTGCTCGTCGATGAACTCGAACGGCTTGTAGGCTGCATCTACTCCTACGGTTAGGGTCTGGGCACTGGCCCCTACAACGCAAAAACCAAACAAAGCCAAGGCGATCATCATCACAACCAACGGTCTTCTCATTGAATATACCCCCTCGTTTTCATGCAGATCGGTGCATGTTCGCTGCTACCAATTCAACAGAGCAAGAGGAAAATCCTCCACAAAGCAGGCTGCTTTTAGTCAAGAATTAACGAATATCTAGGAATACCTTTGCCGCAGCAGGAAAAGGAATACGAAGGCTTATCCCGAAGACTTAAGGCGATGGTTAATTCGCATTTGTGTGGACGGTATTTTTATTAAGGGAGGTATGCTTGGTGAGCAAGATGAACACATGGCAGGCAATAGTGGGTGCTCTGCGGGACGAAGGTGTGAAGTACATCTTTGGCATGCCCGGCAATCCCCGGTTATTGTACGATGCCCTCTATGACTGTCGGGATATCAATGTTGTTCATGCCCGGGAGCAAAGCTCCGGTGTTTTCATGGCGATGGGTTACGCCCGGGCTGCCCTCGACTTGGGGGTCTGCTTCGGGAGCAACGGGCCTGGCATGACCAACATGGTCTCCGGCTTGTTGGAGGCCCAAGCCGCCTCGGTGCCCCTGTTGGCCATTTCTGCTGCTGTGGGAACGAAGGTAGAGGGTCTGCCGGCATTCCAGGAGGCGGACCAAGTTGCCATCGCCCGGCCGGTGACCAAGTGGGCCTTTCGAGTCCCCGCCCCTGAGCGCACACCCTGGGCCGTCAAACGAGCCATCGATATCGCCAGAGGGGGCTGTCCCGGGCCGGTGTATCTGGAAATCCCGGTAGACCTCAGTCTGCAGGAGGTGGACATGCCTCCGTACGTGCCAAGTCTGCGCCCCCTGCCTCCCCGAGCAGCCGCGGAGTCCATGGAGCAAATGGTGGCTATGCTAGAGAAGGCAAGCCGTCCGGTCGTCATTTGCGGCGGAGGGGCCGTTTGGTCGGGAGCCTTTGATGAGGTTGAGAAACTAGCCGATTGGGGGCTGCCCATTTTAACCACCGCCACCGGCCGGGGGATCATCGACGAGGATCACCCGCGAGCCCTGGGATTGACCGGCCTTTACTTGACCCGTGTGGGCAAGGAAGTCTATTTTGATGCAGACCTGGTCTTGATTCTAGGCAGTCGGAACGACCAGTTTGAGACGGGTGAGTGGAAGTACTTCCCTGAAGGGGCCAAGCTGGTTCAAGTCGACATCGATCCTACTGCCCTCGGCAGAAACTGGGTGCCTGACTTGGGTGTTGTCGGGGATGTAAGGCTCGTCCTCAAGGATCTGCTCGATGCTCTTGAGAGTAGCAGTTCTCGCAAGCAATGGCAGGAGCGAGGGGAGGCCATTAAGGGCGAGAAGGCCCGCTATCTAGAAGAGCTGGCCGTCGAATGCCAAGACGATGGAGTGCCCCTAAAATCAAAACGGATTGTCTGGGAGCTGGGGGAAGTCTTCGGACGGAACACGATCCTGGTCAATGAAAACGGTTCCCAGGATCTTTGGTCCTACTATTCCCCCTATTTCCGCACCGCCAAGAAGGGTTGTGCCGCACCGGGCGCCCAGACCTGTATGGGGACAGGGGTAGCGGGGGCCGTCGGCGTCAAGCTGGCCTGCCCAGATCGGAACGTGGTTTGTGTCACTGGCGATGGAGCCTTCCAGATGTATATGCGGGAGCTGCCCACCGCCGCTCAGCATAACGCACCGGTCACCTGGGTCGTTCTTAACAACGGATTCCTCGGCTGGATCAAATTCCACCAACGGGAAATGAACGAACGTTACATCTGCACCGATTTCCAAGTTCAGCCGGATTTTGCCGCGGTGGCCAGGGCTTGCGGCTGCTTCGGCGAAAAGGTGGAAAACCCCCAGGAGATCACCCCTGCCCTGCAAAGGGCTCTAAAGGCCAACCAAGAGGGCCAGCCGGCGGTGTTGGATTTCATCGTCGACGGGTGGGATCTAGCTCCTGGGTTCAGGGACTATTATCGGAAGCTATTTGGGTACAAGTAACTAGCCTGGGCCCGAGGGACTCCCTCGGGCCCTTTCACTGCACATGTTTCAAGGCAAAGAAGATGAGGGTCCCCCCTGGGTAAACTGCCGTTTATTAAGCTATCTGCACAGCGTAGGTCCGATCGGCGATGCCATCTCCAGGGTGGTTCTTCGGTAAAACCCTAGGGCGTTTTGCGCTCTCTCGCGGTGGATACCAGGCAGCTGTCAATCAAGGGGGCACTGCCTACTGGGGCCGCTTGTCTGGAACGTCTGCCGCCAACAGGTTTTCCTTGGAATGCCATTCTTGGACCGCGGCAATGAAAGGTGCCTTCCTCCATATGCTCCCAGTATCGGCTTGAGGCTGCATCTGGGCTCAAAAGAAGCTGCCGATGACAAAAGCCGGTAGGCCCGAATGGACTTACCCTCTTTAAAGGTTCAAGCGTGCCACAATATAGGGATGATCGGCCTCTAGTCTAATTCGATGATGAAGTGTCTTGCTTTGAAGTTATCAGATTGCATAAATCGGCTTCCAGTGGGTATTACCGAAATATTTGTGTTGAGGCAGGAAGTTATCTTTGAGTGACGAAGCACGAGGGGGTGAACGTAACCCCAAATCACTGACAAAAGGAGTTGTAGATGTTATGCAGAAGCGGTTGCTGTACTTGATGCTGATTGTGGCGCTCATTGGGAATGGAGTTGTTGCCGCGCAAACCTTGACGACTGACGTGGTTGTTGTGGGTGCCGGGGGAGCGGGGATGTCCGCGGCTATTGAGGCCGCCGACGCTGGAGCCGATGTAGTTCTATTGGAGAAGATGCCCTTCACAGGGGGCAGCACCATGTTGTCTTTAGGGGTCATCCTAGCGGCGGGCACCAGTGTACAAGAAAAGGCGGGCATCGTTGACAGCCCCGATGACTTGTATGAGCACTGGATGTCTTTGAATCAGTTCATGATTAATCCAGGGGTCATTAGACGTTATGTCGATGAAGCCCCCGAGGCCATTGACTGGTTGATTGACCTTGGCGTCGACTATTCCCCCGAGACATTGTACAATTCGGGAGTGGTTAAGGTGCTCCGGGGTCACCGACCGAAGGGTGATGGTGCTGCCTTGGCCAAGGCCCTCAATGGGGCTGTTAAAGCTCGACAGAACATCAACTTGATGCTGGAGACTCCGGCTATTGACTTGATTACCGAAGATGGACGA
>JAAZLZ010000272.1 GCA_012799075.1 Bacillota bacterium | reverse complement strand
TATCCAATCCTTAAACGATGACCTCCTGGAATTAGAACAACATCCCCATGATATGGAAGTCCTGGATCGGATGTTTCGTGGGGCCCACAGCCTCAAAGGCATGGCTGGCACCATGGGGTATGATGAACTCCAGCAGTTTACCCATGAGATGGAAAACACTTTGAACGCTCTGCGAAGCGGTCGACCTGTCGATCTAGACATTATCAATCAGCTGTTCACCGCCTTCGACCTATTAGAGGTGCTCCTGGAGGAAAGCTTAGAGCATGGGGAAGCAAAGACGGACATGACGGAGATCTTGGAAAACCTCCAGGTTTGCTTGAACCAGGAAGCATCCCCTGTCCAGCCTAGCTTTGCTTTAGGGGAGTTGGACAAGGAGGAAATCAGGCAAGCCGCCGAACAGGGAGAGCAGGCGTGGAATATCCGGGTTGTTCTGCGGTCCGATGTCTTGATGAAATCGGCCCGGGCCTACACGGTCATCCAGGCCCTATCCCGGATAGGGACCATCATCCAGACTTCTCCGCCCTTGGCTGACCTGGAGGAAGAACGATTTGGCAACGAGTTTTCTCTGCTCCTTTTGTCGAAAGCCACGGCAGAGGACATTGAAAACATATTTGACCGGATTTCCGAAATCGAAGATGTCACCGTTGCCGAATTGGATTTAGCTGCGGCCAAGGCACCCGCTCCAAGCCAGGTGACTATTGCCCGCCGCCGGGCCGAGCATTTCGTCCGGGTGGAAACCGATCGGTTGGACAAGCTGCTCAACCTAGTGGGCGAACTGGTCATCAGCCGTACCCAAGTGTTGGAGCTTGGCGCCAACCTGGATGACAACACCGCCCGCGGCGCTATCGTTCAGCTAGACCGGGTGACCACCGAACTGCAGTACGCGGCCATGAGCCTGAGGATGGTGCCCATTCGACAGGTTTTCGACCGCTTTCCCCGAATGGTGAGGGATCTGGCCCAGGCCGAAGGCAAACAGGTTCAACTCCGAATTACCGGTCAAGAGACAGAGCTTGATCGCTCCCTTGTGAACGATTTGGGCGAACCCCTGGTCCATTTGCTCCGTAACGCCGTCGATCACGGCTTGGAAAGCCCTGAGGAGCGTGTGGCCGCGGGGAAGAGTGAAGTCGGCACCGTTTCAATTGCGGCCCGTCACGAAGGAAGCCATGTAGTCATCGAGATTAGTGATGACGGCCGGGGAATCGATGTGGAACAGATTCGACAGAAAGCCATCAAGCAAGGGCTAATCGCCCCGGAGGCTAATTTGTCTTCACGGGAGTTGTTGGATTTAGTCTTCCAGCCCGGCTTTAGCACCGCGGAGAATGTAACGGACATCTCCGGCCGGGGAGTGGGGATGGACGCTGTTCGTTCCGCGATCCAACTCCTCAACGGTTCAGTTGAGTTGACAACTAGGTTGGGGAAGGGGACGACAGTCACCATCAAGCTGCCGTTGACCTTGGCGATTATCAAAGCCTTAATGGTTCGGGCGAGAAACGAAATCTATGCCATTCCTATTCAGTCCATCCAGGAAAACATCCTGGTGCCGCGGCAAAAGGTAAAGACCATCCAAGGGGAGAAGGTCATAACCTTGCGAAACCAAGTTCTGCCTCTGCTAGACCTTGCCACCCAGTTGGATGCGGGTAGCTTGGAAGACACGAACATGCTGTCGGTCATCGTGGCAAACGTCGGCCAGAACATGGTCGGATTGGTGGTAGATGAACTGTTGGGCCAGCAAGAAGTCGTAATCAAGACCCTCGACAACAATCTGGCCAGCAGCCCCGGCATTGCAGGAGCCACGATATTGGGCAACGGGCAAGTTGCCCTCATCTTAGATGTAGCCGGCTTGCTTCAAGGAATGGCGGCGTACCAAGCAAAGGCCCAGTAAGTTGAAACAGTACAGAATGGGGAGGTGTTCATAGCCAAAGCCCCAAGGGGAATGGCGTGACTGCTATGGCCAATACCATCCTAGTAGTAGATGATACCGCCTTCATGCGCATGATGATTAAGAATGTGGTTCAAAAACACGGTTATCAAGTGATCGGCGAGGCTGGCGACGGTGAGGAAGCCATCGCCAAATACAAAGAGCTCCATCCGGACCTGGTCACAATGGACATTACCATGCCGAAGCTAGACGGCATAAGTGCCATCAAAGCCATTGTCGAATATGACCCTCAGGCCAAGATCATCGTCTGCAGTGCGATGGGGCAAAAAAACATGGTCATTGAAGCTTTGAAATCCGGGGCCAAGGATTTTCTTGTCAAGCCTTTTGAAGCCGACCGGGTCATTGAAGCTCTTCAAAAAGCGGTTGGCTGAAGGCGGTGCGTTGATTGACATACGACAGCAAAGGCAACGAATTCAAGCTGGACATGCTGAAAGAGTTGGGCAACATCGGAGCGGGCCACGCCACTACAGCCCTATCGAAACTACTCGGCAACAAAAAACTCACCCTCGTGGTGCCCGAGGCCGTGATCGTTGGGATGCAAGAAAGCATGCGTCTTTGCGGCGGGCCTGAATCACTGGTGGGAGCTACCTACATCAGGGTTTCCGGGGGCCTTTGCGGCCATATGGCGTTATTACTTCCCTACGAGAGCGTCCAAAGTCTCCTCGGGTACTTATTGGGAGCAGCACCCCAAGACCTTAGCGATATGGAGTTGTCAACCCTCCAGGAAGTTGGCAATATCGTCGTCACCTCTTATTTGAATGCCTTAGCCGACATGACCCATACGGAGCTTTATCCGTCGGTTCCCGCGGTGGCCGTTGACATGGCTGCGGCGGTGTGGAGCTCCATCCTGGCAGGCGCAGAAGTTGCCGATTACATTACCATTGTCCAAACCGCCTTTCAGACCGATGCGGAAATCATCGACGGCACCATCGCCTTCATCCCTGATGAGGAAGACTTGTCGAAGCTTCTGGATGCCTTGGGTATGGGAGAGCTCTAATGAAAGAGGTTTTCGTCAATATCGGGGAAATTCAGGTGTTGAAGCAAAGGGGACGTCTTGTTGCGGTAGGATTGGGCTCCTGTGTAGGCTTGATCCTCTATGACGCTTTGGCTAAGGTAGGGGGCATGGCCCATGTTTTCCTGCCAACAAATAAGAGGGGAGGGGCCAATGAGCACCCGGGCAAATTCGCGGATACGGCGATTTTGGCAATGGTTGAGCAAATGACCTCCCTGGGGGCCCAGAAGCGTCGTCTCACAGCCAAGATGGCGGGGGGAAGCCAGCTTTTTTCTTACGGTGCTCCTTTCATGGACGTGGGCAGGCAAAATGTAGAGGCCCTTCAGAGGGAGCTGCAAGCGGCAGGCATTCCCTTGGCGGGCAGTGATGTCTTAGGATCCCGGGGACGCAAACTGATTTTTGATGTGGCGACAGGCCAAGTTTTGGTCTTCGTCATTGGCGAGGATCCAGTGGAGCTCTGACCTTTACTGTCCCTTCACCGTCGGCATAGAATCCACCTTAAGTCGACATGCTAAATGGGGAGAAGCCGCGGAAGGGGGAGGGCACTTGGATCTAGAGCGTGGCACTACTCGTATTTACACTTGTCCCGTTTGCCGGGTTGACACACCCCACACCGTCTGCAGCAGGCGGGGCGGAGTATATGCAATTGTCTGCAGTAGTTGTGCCAGCGGATCCCTTGTTCGAGAAGAAGACTTGCGGTTGCACCAATTCCGCTGGGAAGAAGAGTTGCGTCAAATCCTGGAAAATCTTAGCATTCATGAGGATTTTGATGGTGATCCTTGACCCTTGGAGGTGAACGTATGTCCAAGGAAGAGCGGCTGGGCTGGATCGGCCTGAATATGGTGCCGGGACTAGGCCCACGACGCATCCGTCGCTTGGTCGACTGCTTTCAAGGTGCTAAGGAGGCTTGGCAGGCCCCCGAATACCTCTTAGCGAAAGTCTTAGGTCCCCGTCTAGCGCGGCACGTGGTTCGGCACCAATCTAGGCTGAACCCGGCACAGGAATTGGAGGAGGCATTAAACCAGGGGTTCCATATCCTCACACCCCTCTGTCCTGACTACCCTCCGCTTCTAAAGACCCTTCCCGATGCCCCCGCTGTCTTGTATTGCTGGGGTGAAATTCCCCAAGGAGCTGCCGTTGCCCTGGTGGGCACCCGGCAGCCATCGCCTGCGGGGCAGGCTATCGCCAATCGATTGGGTTTTGAGCTGGCAAAGCACGTGGCCGTAGTCAGCGGCTTGGCCCGAGGAATTGATGGCCTTGCCCATCGGGGCGCCCTCCATGGGGGTGGAGCAACATGGGCCGTCCTCGGCTC
>JAAZLZ010000271.1 GCA_012799075.1 Bacillota bacterium | reverse complement strand
TATCTGAAGGAATGTTACTATATTGTTACACGGGTGATAATCGTGGGGGGAAAATGAGGAAGGCCCCACCGTGAGATGGGGCCGTGTGAGTTAATCCTGATAGACGGCGCCTTTACTGCCAGAGCTTACCATCCGCCCGTAGCGGGCGAGGTAGCCCGTCTTGATCTTAGGTTCGGGGCGTTTCCAAACCTTTCGGCGACGATCCAGCTCAGCTGGGTCAACGAGGAGTTCAATTTTCTTGGCAGGAATATCGATCTGGATGAGATCACCCTCCTGGATGAGGGCGATGGGTCCACCTTCCATCGCTTCCGGAGAGACATGGCCGATAGAAGCACCCCGGGATGCTCCCGAGAAGCGACCGTCGGTGAGAAGGGCAACCTCCTTATCAAGCCCCATTCCGGCAAGGGCCGAAGTAGGAGTGAGCATCTCCCGCATCCCAGGTCCACCCTTGGGACCCTCGTAGCGGATGACGATCACATCCCCGGGATTGATCTCGTGGGCGAGGATCGCCTTCACACAATCATCCTCTGAATCAAAGACCCGGGCGGGACCTTTGTGGGTTAACATCTCCTTTGCAACTGCCGACTGCTTCACCACTGCGCCTTGGGGGGCAAGACTGCCGAAGAGGACCGCCAGACCCCCTTCCTGGTGATAGGGACTCTCAAGGGGACGAATGACATCGTCCCGGAGGACAGAGGCGGTGGAGAGGTTTTCCCCAACGGTGCGTCCGGTTGCAGTCATCAGATCGAGATTAATGAAGTCGGCCTCCGAGAGACGCTTCATCACCGCTTGGACTCCCCCGGCGCGGTAAAGATCCTCAACATGGTGATCTCCCCCTGGCCGAAGGTAACAAAGATGGGGGGTCTTGGTGCTGATGTCATTAATTTGATCGAGCTCCAACTCAAAACCAACCTCATGGGCAATAGCCGGGAGATGAAGGACCGTGTTGGTCGAGCAGCCAAGGGCCATGTCAACGGTCAAGGCATTGATGAAGGCCTCCTTTTGCAGGATGTCCCTGGCGGTGATGCCCTGGCGGAGGAGCTCCATGACCTGCATCCCGGCTTCTTTAGCCAGACGGCGCCGAGCACCGTACACCGCAGGGATAGTACCATTGCCGGGGAGACCCATGTCTAAAGCCTCCGTCATGCAGTTCATGGAGTTGGCCGTGAACATCCCCGCGCAGGAGCCGCAGCCGGGGCAGGCCTCATCTTCCAGCTTGGCCAGTTCCTCCATGGTCATGTGGCCGGCGCTGACAGCGCCGACGGCTTCAAAAATAGTTGACAGGTCCACCTTCTCCCCCCGGAACTCACCGGCCAGCATCGGTCCTCCGCTAACCACGATGGTCGGTAGATTGCAGCGGGCGGCAGCCATGAGCATGCCGGGTACGATCTTGTCGCAGTTAGGCATGAGCACTAACGCATCAAACCCGTGGGCCTGGACCATCACCTCGACCGAGTCGGCAATGAGCTCCCGGCTGGCCAGAGAGTAATGCATGCCTAAGTGCCCCATCGCGATGCCATCACAAACCCCGATGGTGTTGAACTCAATGGGGACCCCGCCGGCCATGCGCACCCCGTCTTTAACCGCTTTAACAAGTTCATTTAGGTGCATATGCCCGGGGATGATCTCATTAAAGGAATTCGCAATCCCAACTAAGGGCCTTCGCAGCTCCTCATCGGTGTAACCCATGGCCTTGAACAAGGAGCGATGGGGCGCCCGTTCCAATCCACACTTTGCACGTTCACTTCGCAATGCTTAACTCCCCTCTCCAACAGAACATTAGGTCTCCATTCGCTTTAGCAGACGCTTATTCCTGCTGGGACGGCGGTCCCACCCTAGCCATGATGAAGTCTACTATGCCGTCGACTTCTTCATGCTTGAAGGAGGGAACTTGATTGAGGGTCAAGGAGCCTACGGTGGCGATGATGGGATCGGTAAGCTCGGGAGGATCTCCCACTCCCGGACGATGGACAATGATCTTCGGATAAGAACCACCCTTATGGCCTTCGGCCAGCACCAGGTCCATCCCCGGCATCAGCTTTGCGATCTCACTCAGATC
>JAAZLZ010000270.1 GCA_012799075.1 Bacillota bacterium | reverse complement strand
TGACACCCAAGGAAAAGCAGTGGCTCACCAGCGGGGCGGGACTATCCATCCGCCTAGGGGGAACCCCCTGGCGAACCTGGAGGGCGGGGGGGCCTCCCATTCAGCAGTATGATGGAACAAAGCGGGACCCCCCTGATAAGGTCAGTGATGATGAGGAAATATGGCTCCCGCTAAGTGAGCTGTGGGTCTATGAACAGGAAGGCCATGGTCCCCGCTTCCAGCTCCAGTTTTATGCTGTTTCTCCCGGGGGGATGGGCACTTTTACCTATGTCTATGAAAAGATGCTCCTCGGGGAGGATGGGGTGCAGGAATTGGTGGATGCCGATCGGGAGCGGGCCCGAGCGCGAAAACAAGGGGAGGAGCAGTCCATGGCTGAGTATCTGGCCCAAGCCGAGGCCATGGGAAATCGGATTAATGCTATTGCCTACCACAACGAACAAGCCCGCTACTTCCAAGACCAAGCTGCCAGGCTCAAGGAGGAAATAGCAGGGACGACCGATCCCAATGTCCTTGGCAGTCTCCAGTGGCAGCTGTTGGTCACCGAGGCCAACTGGCAAGGAGAATTGGATCAGGCCAGCACCGCCAGCACTGGCCAGTGGGTCCGCACCCGGACTTTGTATGATGATTATGTGAGCATGCGGATGGTCGAACAGGGTCTAGAGATTGCTGCCCAAGCTGCTTCCACCCAGAGGATCCTCGACGGCCTGCCCCGTTTGATCGCCAATGCCCCTCCTGAACTGCAGGCGGACCTGCGGGACTTTGTCAACCGGAATCTAGACCCGAAGGATCCGGACCGGATGCGGGCCCTAGTCGAAGCAGTTGGCAACCAGGTCCAGGGCTATTGGGAAGGGGAGGCGGCTCGTCATGAGGAAGCAGCGGTCGTGGCCGAAGAGAAGATGTTCTATGCCCAAATGGGGAAAGTAGCCGTTGGAGCCGTCGTCACCGCGGGGGCAGCCCCCCTGGCGGCGGGATTGGGCATGTCGGCCCAGGCCATGGCTTGGGCGCCTCTGGCAGCCCGCATCACCTTTGGCGGCGCAACTGGGTTTGTTGAAGGCGGCCTTGGGGAAGCCCTCAAACAATCGGTAGCCTGGTCCCACCAAGTGGGGTATCTGGCCACCGAGGCCTACGATGGATTCGCTTCCCAGACCGGCTTCCAATCGGGTCTTACCGAGGCTGCCTGGCGGGTCGGCCAAGCTTATTTATATGGCAAGACCTTCGAGTACGGCATCCAGCTGGGAGGGCGGCTCCTGACCAAGGCCTTTGGTCCGGGTGTGCACAAGCCCATCTTCGGCATGTCCCCCCGGCCATCCCTACAAGAACAGTTTGATGCTAATCTCTACAACCAAGAGATGACCAATGCCAAGTCCCTGGTCCGCAGCTGGCAGGACAAACAGTTTGAAGTGGCCCGCCTAAGTTCATCGGGGGTAGGGAGCCGGGAATTGGATCGGGCCCGTCAGGAGCTCCGGCAGCTAGTCACCTCCATCAATGCTTCCTATGAAGCCAAATGGCTATTGAAGCATCAAGCCGGACCCCATGTGCAACGGATGTTCAATCAAGAAATCACCCAGGTTTACCAAGGGGTGATGCCCCAGTATTACCGTAATCTGCAAACCATGGGCTATGATACTAGCAACCTCCAGTTTGATACCATCCGGAATGCCAGCAGCGCCGGCAGTGTAGGCATGGATTATGACTTGCGATTGATTGAGCATGGGCCCATCACCATTCGCAAAAACGGCGCGGTCGTCGATCGGTTCCAGTTCATGGAAGATGCCCAGCAGGCCTGGAACAAAGCCTATTTCACCACCACCCACTACAGTGCTAAACGCTCCGACATCCACGTGACCACCTTGGTTCATCCGGAGGCCTTTGCCGATGTCAATCTCCTCAGCAAATCCATTGACTTTAAGCAGATCAGCCCAGGACATATCCAGCAGGCGGGGGATGTCTTTCGAACCAAGGCCCAGATGTCTTATGATTCCACTACCTCAGAGATCGCCCGGGTCCAAAGGGTGAGCAGGGACATCCACAAGGAGCTGGAAAACAAGGTCCTCCCCTATTTCGACTACCGCATTAAACAGGAGGCCCTCCGGGGGAATTCCCGACACGTCCAAAAACTCCAGTCGGTGAAGAAGTACTGGTCCGATGTCCATCGACAAGTGGACATCATCGGCCGCCAGGAAACCAATCCCTACGAGATCCTCCGGCGACAAAAGCAGCTAGAGCTCTTGACGGGACACAAGGCCGTTGATGTTATGGATCAGATGGCCGTTCATTTCGAGGCCCTGGGGAAGCTCTATTGATGGCGGTTATTTCGCTAGATTCCAGACTCCTTCAACCCGATCTTTAGAGATGTCCTTGGCCTTGTATAAAGCCTTGTCAGCTCCCTTGATCAGTTCTTCAACTGTGGCCGCATGATCGGGAAAGGAGGAGATGCCGATGGAAACGGTGATGCGACACTCCCTTTTGACGGCCTCCCGGATGCGCTGGGCGATCTTGACGGCTTCTTCAGGATCGGTATCAGAAAGGACGATGGCAAACTCTTCGCCCCCATAACGGGCAACGACATCCTTCTGACGCGTATTGGCAAGCAAGATGCCAGCTAGTTCCTGGAGCAGCTGGTCCCCTGCCTGATGGCCATAACTGTCATTAAAACGCTTAAAATCATCTATGTCGATCATCAGGAAGGACGTTTGGTCCGTTCTCCCCTTGGCAACATTGGCTCGCAATTCGGTCTGGAGAAAGCGGTGGTTGTAAAGGCCGGTCAAACCATCCCTAACGGCCTGTTCCTTGAAGTAGCGGCGCGAATGATTGACCACTAGGATTATGATCACAAGGACAATGATGATGGGGAAAAACAATAATACATAGAAATGAAAGCTGGATAGGGTTTTCTGCAAAGTCTCCGACAAAAACAAGCCGTACGGCTTGCGGATAGTTATAGCCCACCCTGGCGTCGGCACCTGGGCGATGCCCTCCAAGTAGGCAGGGAGCTCCCCCATGAAAATGCTAAGGAGCTTGAAGGTAAAACCCTCTGGGGCCCCTTGGCCGCTAGACCCTGCCGGCTCAAGCAAAACCAGCTCGCGGCCATCTTCGATCGACAGCCGGACTTCATCTTCATCAGTCCCCAGGATAGTCGCATCGGCAATAGCGCTTAGGTTTATCAAGGCAATTAGGAGTCTGTCTGCGCGGCGGTCCTTATCCCTTGCTTCGACGGCAACAGCGAGGAGATAGTGGGAAGTTCCATCTACATTGACGTGAATCGGCCTATAGTTATCAACCAGGGCTGTTACGCCATTGCAATACGCGAGAAAACCAAGATCAGAATCCGTCGGGACTTCAGCGATTAGCGAACCATCGTGATTGAGCACGAGCAGCCCTTCGTACAAGGGCGAGCACTCCATCATTGCCGTCAATAAGCCCTTCACCGCTCTGGGGTTCCCTTGGATTAACGGATTCA
>JAAZLZ010000019.1 GCA_012799075.1 Bacillota bacterium | reverse complement strand
TGGAGCTTAGCAGCTTCCAGCTGGAGCTTATGGAAAAAAGTCCCCATGTCGCGGTGGTCACCAACATCACCCCGAACCATTTGGATGTCCATCCTTCCATGGAACACTATGTCAATGCCAAAAAGAACATCTACCGGTGGCAGGATGGAGGGGATGTGGCCATCTTCAATGAGGATGATCCTTGTGCACCGGATATGATTCGTGAGGCGAGGGGGCAGGTCTTTACCTTCAGCCGGCGCCACCCGGTGGCTAGGGGCGCCTGGGTGGATGGAGAGCGAATTGTTTTGACCGGGACCAAAGTAGAGGGGACCCTGTGTTCGATTCAGGATCTTGCCCTGCTGGGGGGCCACAACGTGGAGAATGTGCTGGCGGCCTGCTTGGCCGCGGCGGCCCTTGGCTCTCCTTTGCGGCCTATGGCAGAGGTTTGTCGGACCTTCACCGGAGTGGCCCACCGATTGGAGCCCGTGGGGGAGGTCCGCGGCGTCAAGTATTACAACGACTCGATCGCCACTACCCCTGCCCGGGCAATCGCCGGCCTCAGTGCTTTTACGGCTCCGATCATCTTGATCGCGGGAGGGTCCGACAAGAACCTCCCCTTTGATGAATTGGCCGATCATATCATCTCTCGGGTAGAGCATCTCGTCCTGGTTGGCTTCACCGCGGAAAAAATCGAACGGGCCGTCCGGCGAAAGAAGAAGGATTTTCCTATCCTTCGGGCTAAAGAGTTTTCCCAAGCGGTCAAGCTGGCGGCCGGGGTTGCAAAACCCGGCGATGTTGTCCTGTTATCCCCCGCTTGCGCCAGCTATGACATGTTTCGTAATTTCGAGGAACGGGGCGACCTTTTCCGTCGTTTAGTCCAGGAGCTGGCCGCCGAGGCTTGAGATGCAGATCAAAGCCGTCACGAAGGGCGCAAGGAGGTGATCCCCCCTATCGGTGGCGAAGTTCTCCACGGAAAGTTTTTCCTTACTCATAAAGAATCAACTAAGCGGGACGACCCCGGAGGTGAAATCATGCATATTGTCGATGTTGTTACCAGTCCTGGTTTTACCGGCTTTTACACCGATGATCAGCGGGCCGTTAAGTCCGGAGTGAAGCGTGATGGTCTTGTTTACAGCGGTTCCCCCGTTACTCCCGGTTTTACAAGTATTCGGCAGCCAGGCCAGTCCCTGAGCGTGCAATTGGTCCTTAGCAATGGGCAGGTTGCCTACGGTGACTGCGCAACGGTCCAATACGCGGGCGTAGGCGGCCGGGAGGGACCCTTGGATGCGGAGAAAGTGGCCGGGGTGATTCAAAGAGAGGTTGTTCCTTGGCTGAAAGGCAGCGCTCTTGACTCCTTCCGGGATTTATGCCGAGAATTGCAGGGATTGCCCTTGGCTGTCCAGTATGGGGTCAGCCAGGCGATTCTCGACGCCATGGCCCGCAGCCGCGGGCAGGCCATGTGTCAAGTGATTGCCCAGGAGTGGAGTCTGAGCCCCAAGTGGAAGATGATCCCCATCTTGACCCAAAGCGGTGATGATCGGTATTTACAGGCCGATAAGATGATCCTCAAGCAAGTGCCCGTCATGCCCCACGGCTTGTTTAACAGCCTTGACAAGGTCGGCCCTGACGGAGAGGGGCTACTGGAATATGTCAGCTGGCTGGCGGCTAGGGTTAAGAAGATCGGAGCGGCAGGCTATGCGCCTGTATTCCAGTTGGATGTCTATGGTCTGTTAGGTTCTCTGTTTGATGGTGACGAAGGGAAGCTGGTCGACTATCTCGGTGACCTTGCCAAGGCCGCATCGCCCTATGGGCTGCGGATTGAAAGCCCCGTTGACGTTGGGGGACGGGATGAGCAAATCCAGGCCCTAGCCGGTTTGCGGCGCAGGCTGCAGGAGAAGGATGTGCCGGTAGGCATCGTTGCCGATGAATGGTGCAACACCTTGGAGGATATCGAGGATTTTGCCGCGGCCGGAGCGGTTGACATGATCCAGATCAAGACCCCTGACTTGGGGTCATTGGACAAGAGCATCGAAGCTGTCCTTACCTGTCACCGGCATGGGGTGGAAGCTTATCTTGGCGGGACGTGCAACGAGACCGATCGATCCGCCCAGATTTGTAGCCACATTGCCCTGGCCACCCAACCTGCCCAGGTAATGGCCAAGCCAGGCATGGGTGTGGATGAGGGGCTTTGCATC
>JAAZLZ010000269.1 GCA_012799075.1 Bacillota bacterium | reverse complement strand
TCCGCCAGCTTGCCCACCAGGACCAAGGTAATGGCCGTGCTAACGACGATGGCGGACATCATCGGCAGCCATTGGGTGCGGAAGAGTTCCTTGTAGAGGACTATCCCGACAATGACCGGTGCGAAAAAGAGGGTCAGATGGTCAAGGAGGAGCTTAGCGGCCTGGGCAACAGCCTCCACCCTGATGATGCCGGCAAACAGGGCCACTGCTAATAGACCAAAGCCGAGCACGTTGCCTGGAATAGGTATTCCCAACACCCTCCGCAGCACCTCGCCTAGAAACTGGGCCAGGCTGAGGATGGCAAATCCCCTCAGTAGTTCAAACATACAACATCCACCTCCAGTGGCCTGCATGATGCATATGGTAGCTTCGCCGACGGCAGCTTTGTTCCTTCGTAGACAGGAATTTCTAAGAGGCATTTCTTCTAGGGGGAAGAAATACAGTTTAAGACCAGAGAATTTATCCGGTGGAGGAGGCGAAAACGGTGGCAAAAGCGGTTAATACTCAGGAAAAGCAGAAGTTCATCCTCTGGTTTTTGCGTAATCACCGTCTACAGTCCGAAGCCGTTTACTCGATATTTGAATATCTCTTGACGGATCCCGATCGCCTGGCCAGGGTGCACTTCGTACATGACATAACCGGTTTACCGGTAGGGATGGTGGTATCCACCATATGTTGTGAAGGTCCAGCCTTCATCTTCCGCAATGCGCGGGAGGAGACAATCCGGCCAGCGGAGGCCCTGTCTTATCTACAGGCTAACCCCGATACGGATGTGTTCGTTTCTCTGCTTTTCCATGAATGGGAATCTTCGCCGGAATACAGTAAGGTGGTGCTACAACCCGTGGAATTCAGCCAGCTGCCCTTACCTGTGGAAAACCAGGGTTTGGAAGCTCCATGGCTTGATGAGCTGATTGTTCAAGCCCAGACAGCCCATTTGTATTACCGGATCGACAAGGCCTTGGATCATCAAAATCGGGAGGAGTTTTTCCATCTCGTCAGACTGCTGAAAGAACACCTGCTAAGCCCCCAGACCCGGTAATCCTTGGGGGCCGGCAGGAATTCAAAGGCCAAATAAGAAGATATCATATGAAGTAACTTCCAATATAGAATAGGAGAGCGCGTGGATGCGCATTGGTATCTTCACCGACAGCTATGAACCCTACGTCAGCGGTGTTGTGCGTTCGATCAAGACGTTTACTTCTGAACTGTTGGATTTAGGCCACCAGATTTATATCTTTGCACCGGCGTACAGCCGCTCCATGCAAAAACCATCTCCGGGCAGGAAGGTGCCGGTGTTTCGCTATTTTTCTATACCGGCCCCCACCTACCCCGGTTTTGTGCTGCCTGTACCTTTATCCCCCCGGACCAACCAATTGGTTCGGCGACTGGGGCTTGAGGTAATCCACAGCCATTCGCCCTTTTTGATGGGACAGCTTGCTGCCAGGGTGGCCAGGCGACATCAGCTGCCCCTGGTGTTCACCCATCATACCCTCTACCCCGAGTACGTCCATTACGTACCCATGGCCACACCGGTGATCAAGAAAATCACCATCCACTTCCTCAATACCTATTGTGAAAAGTGCGACCTGATCGTCGCTCCCTCCCCTTCCCTGGAGGAATGGCTCCAGACCACCTATGAACTTAGCCGGCCCACCGCCGTCATCCCCACCGGGATTCCCATCGGCAAGTACGAAAGTGGCAATCAAGCTTGGCTGCGGGAGCAATTCCGGATCCCCAAGGACAGGCGGATCCTCTTATTTGTCGGACGGCTCGGCAGAGAGAAGAACGTATCCTTTTTGTGGGACATACTGCCCCTCATCGATTGGCCGTCGGTTCTGGTCATCGTCGGGGATGGACCCTACAGGTCCGAACTAGAAGCGATGGTTCGGGATAGGAAGTTGGAAGATCAGGTGATCTTCACCGGCAGCCTGCCCCACGAAGAGGTAATCAACTGCTACCTGGGCGCGGATGTGTTCGTCTTTCCCTCCGTCACCGAAACCCAGGGCCTGGTCCTGGCCGAAGCCATGGCCGGCGAGCTGCCAGTGGTTGCTATCGATGCTCCGGCCACCAACGATACCATCGAGCCCGGTGTTGACGGCTATATTACCCCGCCGGACCCCCAGGCCTTTGCCGATCGGGTCAACCAAATCCTGTCGGATCCGGACCTGAAGGCGCGGCTAGGCCGGCAAGCCAAGGTCAAAGCCCAAGACTTCAGCTCCCGCCGGATGGCCGAGCGCCTCGCAGATCATTATCAGGCCTTGGTGGATCAGTATGCCAACAGGCCCCGCAGGGCCAGGATCCGCCCCCTCGATCCTTAAGCCAGGCGCACCCGCCGCAGGCATTCTTCCCGGCCTAAGATAGCGATGATATGCACCAGTTCAGGGCCCGATGCAGCCCCCGTCAGGGCGGCCCGGATGGGACGCAGGACCTTCCCCGTCCCCAGGCCCAGCTTGGGGGGAAGTCCATGGAGGAGTTCCTGGGCTTCCTCGGGGGTCATTACCGCCGGCCCTTCCAGGAGAGCCTCTTGGAAGGCCGTCAAAATTGCGCCTGTCTCTGGGCGGCGCAGGATCTTGGCCGCGTGGGCATCCTTCTCCGGCAGCTCATAAAACAACTGGAGCCGGGGCCAAAGATCCCCTAGGACCTCCAGCTCATCTTGCAGCACTGCCATAACTTCTTCCAGCTTGGGCAAATCCCGCTTTTCCTCGGGCAGAAAGGCGCGGGCCAGCTTGGCCAGCTCCTTTGGCGTGAGCTTGTTGATGTACTGGGCATTGATCCAGCGGAGCTTGGCTAAATCAAAAACGGCCGGGCTCTTGGCCACCCGATCCAAGGTGAACTGGGCCTTGATCTCCGCGGGGGATAGGACTTCCTCCCCCGTCGGGGATGACCAGCCAAGGAGGGCCAAGTAGTTGACCAAGGCTGCAGGCAAAAAGCCCGCCCGACGAAAATCGGCAATGGAAGCCGCTCCGTGGCGTTTGCTCAGTTTGCTCCGATCGGAGCCCAGGAGCATGGAGATGTGGGCAAATTCCGGCTCCTCCTCCCCTAAAGCCCGGTAGAGGAGAATCTGACGGGGAGTATTGGAGATGTGCTCATCGCCCCGGATGATATGGGTGATCTTCATGAGGGCATCATCGACGGTGACGGAGAAATTATAGACAGGCATCCCGTTGGAGCGAAGGACGATGAAGTCCCCGATGTTATCCGCTGCGAAGCTGATCTCCCCCCGGATGAGATCCTGAAGGATGATCTCTTCCCCCGCTGGGACCTTGAATCTTAAGGCCGGTTTTCTCCCCTCTTCCTCGAAGCGTCGGCGCTCCTTTTCGGAAAGCGTTCGGCACCGACCCGAGTAGCGAGGCATGAGGCCCTGGGCCAGATACCGCTGCCGGTCTTCCTCCAGCTCCCCCGCTGTACAATAACACTCATAAAGGAACCCCTCCGCCAAGAGCTTCTGGGCCACATCCCGGTAGATCGCCAGCCGTTCCGTTTGCCGGTAGGGCCCATAGGGTCCTCCTACGTCCACCCCTTCATCCCAGTCCAAACCCAGCCAGTGCATATCCTCCAGGATCGCATCTTCGTAATGGGCCTTCGACCGCGTCAGGTCCGTATCCTCGATCCGGAGAACCACTTGCCCGCCGAAATGGCGGGCGAAAAGCCAGTTGAACAAGGCCGTATGGACATTGCCGATATGCAGGTAACCCGTCGGACTAGGTGCAAACCGCACCCTGACAGTTTTTGCCAAGTACTTTCACCCCAACTTTCATCTTGCCGCAAGCAGCTTATCCTGACCCAACCATTCCATCTTTACCATGCCGATTCCCCGCTCCACCAAACCAATGGCCTTGGCTGCAGCCCGGGAAAGATCAATAGCCCGTTCTTGGATGAAAGGCCCCCGATCATTAATCTTGACCACCACGCTGGCTCCATTGTGGAGGTTGGTCACCCGGACCTTCAAGCCAAAGGGCCAGCTGCGGTGGGCGGCGCTAAGTTCATTTTGGTCGAACACCTCACCGCTGGCCGTCCGTCGGCCATGAAATTTGCCCCCGTACCAGGAGGCGATGCCGATGTAGCTTCCCTTGCCCACGGTGAGGGCAGGCGCGGCAAAGGAGATGGAGGGGACCCCTAGGGCAAGCCTTAGGTTGTTGGCCCAAATCAAGGCCAGCTCCCACGGCTGGCATTGATTGATGTCGGCATGCTCCCGGTCAACGGTGATGATGAGCTCCCCGGCGATAGTGACCACATGCTGCCCTTGGATTATGTCGGGCGCGATCTCATCGGGGCTTAGCCCCTTGGCCAGGGCCCCAGCCAAGCGCTCGGCCACTATTCGTCCCCTCTCCAAAGGGGAAAAGCCGCCGTGGGCCTTTCGCACCCGGAGGACTACAACACCATTGACAAGTACTTCGGCAACGCTCCCTGCTTTCCTGACCACCACATTCCCCGCCTCCACCAGGAAGGAAGCAAGCACCACAACCAACAGGCAGAGAATTAGTCCCTTGGCCATACTTTTTCCTCCTCAAAGGGTTTTTTACCTAGTATGGCCAATAGAAGGGAAAATAAACCCTTTTACCAGTATTTACCCCAGGGCCTGCTGCAGCAGCATCAGCAGCCGGGGATGATCGACGATGGCATTGAAAGAAAACAGAACCACCCCAGAGGCGCCCCGGGCCCGGACCTTTTGGATCTGCTCAACCAGTATCTGGGGCTCATCCACCAGGGCGTAAGCACCAAGACCGATGTAAAGGGTTCCTTCGGTTGTTTTTAATATCTGTTGGATTTGGCTGTCCACCATGAGGGTGCTGGTTGAGTAAAGCATGGGGACGGCAAAGTCGAGCAGGCCCTCGGCAAGCCACTTGGACCAATCCTGGAGACGCTCCTCCCGGGAGTCCTTGACATCGCCGTAAACGGCGGCGGAAAGCTTAAGATCCGGGTTCAATTCTTTCATCTCCGCCCTGATCTGCCGGACCAGATCCGTTACCTTGTCCCGGCGGAACTGATCCCAATCATCGAGGAGCCGCTGGCAGTCTTCGGGGCCAAGGCGGCTTGTCCAGTAGTCAGGCCGCCCGACGAGATCCAACGGATCGACCCCCCACCCCTTGGCGAAAGCAGAACGGTTTTGGCTGCTGAAGCCAAAGTTGCGGGTGGGGTAGCGGATGTAATCTAGGTGGATGCCCTCGACGTCATAGTCTTCCACCAGCTCCCGGACCATGGCCCGTAGGAAGGTCTGCACCTCGGGCAGGGCCGGTTCCAGCATCGGGGCGGGCAGGTAGGAGTTGCCCCGCTCATAGGCAAGGAGATTTTCCCCCTCGGCATCCACCATGAACCACTCGGGGTGCTGGTTAAGGACGTGCCGGGGATCCTGGGGCCGATAGACGAAGGAACCCATCGTTAGCACGTTGACCCAGGCATGGACTTTGAGTCCTGCCCGGCGGCTTTGTTCGATGGCATAGGCCAAGGGATCGAAATCCTCCGCCAGCTCGGCCCTGGGAAAAAGCCGGGACTGGTAGTAAGCCTCGCCCCGCCCGTTAACCTGCAAGAGCAGAAAATCAATCCCTAAATCCTGGGCGAGGCCGATGGCCCGATCGATTTGACCCTTATCCGCCAGGGCATCCCGGACAACCCAAAGGCCGCAACGTTCCGCCTTGGCCAAAGGTCCCAGGGCAAGCAGGAAAACCAAGATCCAAACTAAGCGCTTCACGTGTCAACCTCCCTGTAGACAAGGGCCACGGCCCAGGCGGCGATCCCCTCGCCCCGGCCCATGGCTCCCAAGCCCTCGGTGGTGGTTGCCTTGATGCTTACCCTTGCCGTCGGCAGGGCCAGAGCCTGGGCGATGTTTTCCCTGGCCTGGTTGATGTAGGGAGCCAGCTTCGGCTCTTGGGCAACGACCACCGCATCGATGTTCTCGATTGTTACTCCCTTCTCCCTTAGGAGCTGACCTACCTCCTTGAGCAAAAGCAGACTGCTTACTCCCCGGTAGGCAGGATCGGTGTCGGGAAAAAGGGCCCCGATGTCCCCCATGGCGACCGCCCCCAAGAGGGCGTCCATGATGGCATGGACGAGGACGTCCGCATCGGAATGGCCAAGGAGGCCTCGCGAATAGGGGATGGGCACGCCTCCTAAAATCAGCCCTCGCCCAGGAACCAAACGGTGCACATCATACCCAGCCCCTACCCGGGGCTGGGTCAGAAGCGATCTGGCCATGATGACATCCTCCGGTGTTGTTAGTTTCAAATTGTCATAGGAGCCCAAAACGACGGCGACGGGATGGCCCAGCCTTTCCACCAGGGAGGCATCGTCAGTCCCTTGGAAGCCTTCCTCCCGGGCCCGGCGATAGGCCTCCGTTAGCAGTTCATAGCGGAAAGCCTGGGGAGTCTGGATGGCCCAAAGCTCCTCCCGGGGCAAGGTCCCCACGACTAATTCCTGGGGATCGACCCGTTTGATGGTATCCTTGACGGGAACTGCCGCGATCGCAGCGCCGGTCTTCTTTGCTTTTTGGATCACCCCGCCTAGCACATCTTCCGTGAGGAGGGGCCGGGCCCCATCATGGACAACGACTAAATCCCACTCCTCGCCTGTAATGGCTGCCAGGCCCCTCGCCACCGAATCACCCCGGGTGGGCCCGCCCGCAACTATCCGGGCCGCCTTATCAAGTCCATATTGCTCCACGATCGATTGCCGGCAATAGTCGATTTCTTCCGTCCGGACAATGGGAATGACTTGGTCGATCAGGGGGCTTTCCTGGAAAACCTTGAGGGTCAGGGCCAGGGCTGGGCGCCCCCCAAGGGGTATGTACTGCTTGTTGATTTCCGCAATTTCCCCCATCCGCCGTCCAACTCCGGCGGCGGGAATAAGGGCAACTGTTTTTTCCATCTTGCCTCCACCCATCATATGGCATTAAAAAAAGGGCTTCGCCAACAGGAGACGAAACCCTTCTCAAACAGTTTGATTATCAGGCTACAACGCCCGTTCCATGGCCTTGGGCTTGGCAAAAATCATGCGGCCCGCGGCCGTCTGGAGAACGCTGGTAACCAAAACGCCGATGGATTCCCCGATGTACTTGCGGCCGCCATCGACTACGATCATGGTTCCGTCATCAAGATACCCGACTCCCTGCCCTTGTTCCTTGCCATCTTTGATCACATGCACAGTCATCTCTTCTCCGGGTAGGACCACGGGCTTGATGGCATTGGCCAGTTCGTTGATGTTGAGCACCGAAACCCCATGGAGCTCAGCCACTTTGTTCAGGTTGTAATCATTGGTGATCACTTTGGCTCCCAGCTTCTTGGCCAACCGAACGAGCCGGGAGTCGACTTCGCCTTGTTCCGCCTCGTCCCAGATTTGGATGGTCACATTGTTCTCCTTGCGCATCTTGTTTAGTATGTCAAGGCCCCTTCTGCCCCGATTGCGCTTCAGCATATCGGAGGAGTCGGCAATATGTTGCAGCTCTTCAAGGACAAAATTGGGGACGAGGAGAACACCTTCGATGAACCCCGATTTACAGATGTCGGCGATCCGTCCGTCAATGATCACGCTGGTGTCAAGGATTTTGCAAGGGGTGCGATGGGAAAGCCGACCGGATTTGGAACGGTCCTGGACCTTAGATGAAAGCTTAAAGAGTGGCAATAATTCCTCTTTCTTCTTGATGGCTACCAATGCACCGGCATACCCCATGGTCAAGGTGATGACAAGCGGTGCGTAATAGCCGATAACGGGAATCCGCGGCAGGGGGATGGTGCCGAGGATGCCGATGACCAAACCCAACAAGAGTCCGATGATCCCAATGATCATGTCTTGGATGGGAATGTGATACAAAGTCTTCAGCAAGCGTCCAACACTGGCCCGGTATAAACGGACTATCATCGGCCCCACGAACAGCCCCGCCAACGCTCCCCCCAAAGTACCCAGCCAAGTACTCATGGAGCCGGGCAGATCCACCCCCAGCCGGATCCAAAGGGTCTCCAGGCTGTAGGATAGGACCTGATATCCCGCGGTCGCTCCGATGAGCGTCGCCATTAAGCGCCCGATTCTCTCATAAACCACGCAGTTTCACCTCCTCTACTGGAAAATTCCTGCTCCATCTGTCCAGGATCCCTTGCTTTCATAGTTTTGGCGGTTAACTGCGTTCTTATACATAAAATATGGCAGGCGTCTTTGATGCTCAGGCCTCCTCTTCCTCCCCAAGCATTCGGTCGATTAAGGCTTCGACCTCTTCTGGCGTTGAATCCTGGGCGAGAACAAGTTCACTGATCAAGATCTGTTTCGAGTTGTCGAGCATTTTCCGTTCGCCGGTGGACAAACCCTTTTCCCGGTCCCTGATCGCCAGGTTCCGAACTACTTCCGCCACCTCAAAGATGTCTCCCGACCTGATCTTCTCCAAGTTGGCCCGGTAGCGGCGGTTCCAGTTGGGGGACATTTTCGATTTTTCCTCTTGGAGAATTTCCATTACCTTCAAGATGTCTTCCTCGTCAACCACTTGACGCAACCCGATTTCTTCAACGTTATGCATCGGCAGCATGACCCGCATATCACCGATGGGCAGGTGCATTATATAGTATTTATCCCGTTCACCCAGCACCTCCTTTTCCTCGATGGCCTCAATTACTCC
>JAAZLZ010000268.1 GCA_012799075.1 Bacillota bacterium | reverse complement strand
CGGTGATTGAAGGCCTGGGAAAGGAGACAACCAGCCAGTGACATTATACCAGAAGATCAAATCATCTGGGAATCTCGGGCACCGAGGACTCGGAACTCAGCAATCCTCAACAAGACCTTTGCGGATTAGGTATAGTGTTGAAAGTCAAATTGGCTGACCCCAAAAAGTGCGAATTAAATGGGCCCTGAAAACGGAGTTTTGAGGAAGCAAATAATGTGGCATGCAACTTATCTGGTTTGGTGGAGTGCAATTTGGTCACAATGGCGCTTCGGGGCTCTGCCCCCCATCCCCCGGGATTTACCGCTTTTGTTCTCCAAAAGGAAATTGAGGCAGGGCGGTAAGGTGGTCGCCCCGCCGCCCTTTTGCAGAACCTAGCGGGCGCTCGGGTTGCTTCCCAGCAGAGCCCTATCCTCCCGCGAGGCAAGAGCCTAACTCAGTTTGATGCTGGGCGGGACCCAGATGGTATCGTCGATTTCCAGAAGCATATCGGCTAACAGACTGTTGAGACGACCGATGGACTCGGCATCGTGAAACATGAGGGTGACGGTGAAGTTCCCGGGCCGGATGAACACGGGGTATTCGTTAAAGACCGTTTGTCCGTTCCAGGGTTGTGGAGGGGTGTTCTTGTTGATGTGGATGTTCATGTTTTTCCCTACCTTTCGTAGATCATGGTTGCCTCGTAAGCGGCATGAATAAAAGCCGCATCGAGGGAGCGCACCTTCTCCTGTACACCCAGAAGCAATGCCTTTTCGGCCAGGGAGCCGAGAATGCGCAGGCTGCCGTGGGAAGCGTTGGCCATTGCGGTGATGGCATCGGGTGTAAAGATGGGTTCGCCAGCGCCGCATCTGGTCAAGAGAGTGGTTAGAAAATCACCGACTTCATCGGTTTGCAGGCCTTTGAACTCATGATGGACCATAATTCGTTGGCGCAGCGGTTCGTGGATGTGGAGGTTTAGCTGGTGGAGGAAAGCCGGCTGTCCACACAAAAGGACCATGGCATGGTTCTTGGAGTCCATCTGGAAGTTGAAAAGCATGCGCAGCTCATTGAGAATGGCACTTCCCAGGAACTGAGCCTCGTCAATGATAATCAGGGGTGTTTGGTTCTTTTGGTGGTGTAGATTGACGATGTGGTCTTGGACCTGATGGAACATGTCGACCTTTTTTTGTTTGGGAAGCAAGCCCAGGCCGAAGCTGAGATTGCGATAGAATTCTAGGACTGTAACGGCTGACAGGGCTAGGTAGACGACTTTGAACAACTGGGGATTCAGCCTGGCCGTGAATGAGCGTAGACAGGTGGTCTTGCCCAGACCAGGACGGCCATAGGCAACGGCAAAGCCTTTGACGTTTTTGAAATACTCCATGCGGGCAGCAAATTGCTTGTAGTCCTGCGAGACAAAAAGCTGATCAACCGGCAAATCCTTCGCAAACGGATTGGCTGTTAGTCCGTAAAAGGCTTTGTACATGATTAGCTTCCCCCTTCATAGAAGCGCGTGTAGTCAATGTTTTGCTTACGGGGAATCTGTGCGTTGTCGATGGTGCGGACCGGTTCAATCGGAATAAGCTGGCTGTCAGACTGCAGATAGGCGTGGCTAAGGTCCTTAGGGCGATACAAAACGGTAACCTGACGCCCACAGTAGATTTGGGGCACCTCAAAGATCACGCGGTTAAGGGAAATGGCTGCATCCTTGGTCACCGGGCGTTTGACTTCATGCAGGAAGATATGTTCTAGCTGG
>JAAZLZ010000267.1 GCA_012799075.1 Bacillota bacterium | reverse complement strand
CCCGGCAGCTCCGCGCTGACAATCACTTCCCCGTCCGTTTCCCTGATATCCACCGGAGGCCACCAGGTCCATCCGGGGGAGGGGAGCATCCCGATCTGGCGGACGGGGAAGGGCTCCATGAAGCGGTTAAACATCTCATGACGTATCCTATCGAGGTTTTCCAGGGGATACATGTCCTACCTCCTCAGCTGGGTCTGTCATTCATATTCTACGCTGGAAGGCAGGGATTATTACACCAACCTCAACCCTTTCGCTTCTCCAACAGGCCGCTGAAGAAATTGCGGGCTGTGGACATGGTCAGACCCAACAGTCCCTTGTTGCGGCTGAGGATTTCATCGAGGGCCTGGACCACCTGATCGATTTCTTCCTTGCCCACGATCAAGGGGGGCTCAAGGCGGATGACGTTGGGGTTGTTTAGGGTATACGCGGTGATGATGCGATATTTATTCTGGAGCTCTCCCGCCACCAGGGAGGCCAAGTACTCATGGGACAGCCGTCCAATGGCTCCTCCCGTCAGCTTATCGAGGGTGCCTTCCTTCAGCTCTTCGAATTCCACCCCGATGAGGAGTCCCTTGCCCCGGATTTCCCGGATGACAGGATGGCGTTTATGTAGATCCATCAGCTGCTCCATGAAGTAGCGGCCCTGGCTGGCTGCCTTCCCGGGCAGATCCTGTTCCAATGCCGATTGGATGGCTGCCAAAGCCGCGGTTGCCGCCCTGGTGTTGCCCCCGAAGGTGGAGGTATGCAGCAGGCACTTCTGCGTTCCGCCGTAGGCGGCATTCCAAATGGAATCGGTAGTAATGAAGGCCCCGAAGGGAACTACGCCCCCGCCAAAGGACTTGGAAATGATCATGATATCCGGGACAACATCCTCATGCTCACAGGCAAACATCTTGCCCGTTCTGCCCATGCCCGTTTGGATCTCATCGAGGATCAACAGCGTCTCATACCGGCTGCAAAGCTCCCGAACCTTCTGCAAATACCCGTTGGGGGGGACATTAACGCCCCCTTCGCCCTGGATGGGCTCAACGATGAAGCAGGCCGCATCTCCCTTTTTGAGTTCATCTTCCAGGGCATCGGCGTCGGCATAGGGAACGGCTGCACATTCCGGTATCAGGGGCCTAAAGGGATCTTTGTACTTGTCTCTCCCCGTGACGGACAAAGCTCCCATGGTTTTGCCATGAAAGCCCCCTTCGCAGTAAATGAGCTTCTTCTTGCCGGTGGCCGCCCGGGCCAGCTTGAGGGCTCCTTCAACGGCTTCGGCGCCGCTGTTGCAGAGAAAAGAACGCTGCAGGTCCCCTGGGGCAATGGCCGCGAGGGATTGGACCAAGGCTCCCGCCATGGTCCCCAAGGAAGCCTGCATCAAGTTGGGCAGGTCCCTTGCCTTTTCCAAAGCGGCATCGATTTCAGGGGGGTTGTGGCCGAGGTTCACCGAGCCGTATCCGCCTAAAAAGTCCAGATACTCATTGCCTGCATCGTCCCATACCCTCATCCCTTGGGCTCGGACAAACTGCTTGTCAAAGTTGAGCAGGCCCATCATGCCAACCAGGCCCCCGTTGCCATGTTGCTTGTGGGCCTCGATCATTTGTCCTCTCGTTAGCTTAAGCGCTTCCTCTACGGTGAGAGGTCGACCTTTCTTCATCCCATTCCCTCCTCGCTGACTTATTAGGGGAGGACAAAGCACATTTCGCCACTATTCTTCCCAAACCCTCTTTATTAGGGACCCGGGAATCATGCTCCCCTTTCTTCATGCACCATGATCGGGGTTGCTTGACGGCCAGCTGCCGGCAATCATCATATTACCCGGCCCCGCAAATTGACTTCGATAAAGGTCATAATAAAACCCGCGTTTACCCATGAGTCTATCATGGCTCCCCTGTTCGACAATGCGCCCCTTGTCCATCACCAGGATCGTATCGGCATTGCGGATTGTCGACAGCCGGTGGGCAATGATGAACGTGGTGCGGTCCTGCATCAACTTGGCCATGGCCGCTTGGATCAACACCTCGGTGCGGGTATCAACGGAGCTGGTCGCCTCATCGAGGATCAGGATCGGAGGATTCGCGAGAAAGGCCCGGGCGATGGTGAGCAGCTGCCTTTGGCCCTGGGATATGTTAGCTGCTTCGTTGTCTAGTTGGGTATCATACCCATCGGGCAACGTCCGCACAAAGTGATCCACGTGGGCCGCCCGAGCAGCAGCCAGTATCTCAGCTTCACTTGCATCTTCTCGGCCGTAGGCGATGTTGTCCCGGATGCTGCCGCTAAAGAGCCAGGTGTCCTGAAGCACCATGCCAAACAGCTTTCGCAAATTGTCGCGGGTTAGATTCCGAATGTCCACACCATCGATCGTGATGCTGCCTTCGTCTATTTCATAGAATCGCATCAACAGATTAACTACCGTCGTCTTGCCTGCCCCGGTGGGACCGACAATCGCCGCCGTCTGCCCCGGCTTCACCTCTAGATTCATCCCTTTGATCAGGGGTGCTTCCGGCAGATACCTAAAGGACACGTTATTGAAGGCAACATGGCCCTTAACACTGCCAAGAACGACCGGGCGTTCGATGTCGGGAACCTCTTCTTGCTCATCGAGAAGCTCAAATACTCGTTCGGCCGAGGCTGCCGTGGACTGGAGGACATTCATGATGCTGGCTGTCTGGACGATGGGCTGGGTGAAATGCCTGGAGTACTGGATAAAGGCCTGCACATCTCCCAGCCGAAGGGTGCCGCTGGCCACTCTAATGCCACCGATGACGCAGATGATGACATAGTTCAAATTATTGATGAGCTGCATCGCCGGCCGAATGGTAGCCGATATGAACTGGGCCCTAAAACTTGCGTCAAAAAGGCGTTCGTTCTCTTCATCAAAGGCTCGGATTGCTTCTTGTTGGCGGTTAAATACTTTGACGATGTTATGGCCGGTGTACATTTCTTCAATATGGCTGCTTAGGGCCCCGGTGCTGTCCCACTGGATGGCGAACTGTTTTTGCGAACGTTTAGCAATAAATACAGTGACCATGGCGCCTAGTGGCAAAGTCACCAGTGCGATGGCGGCCAACAGCGGGCTGATGGAAAACATCATGATCAAGACGCCGATCAATGTGAAAAGGGCCGTGATCAGCTGCATTAGACTCTGACGAAGGGTGCCGGCGATGTTGTCGATATCGTTCGTCACGCGACTTAGAATCTCACCCCGGGTGTTGTCGTCATAATACTTTAAAGGCAGCCTGGAAAGCTTTTCGTCCACCTCTTTGCGCAACCCATGGACCATGCTCTGGGAGACCCCCGCCATGACATGGTGCTGCAGCCAGCTGCAAAACGCACTGAGGAGGTAGATTGCCGTTAGCATCAGCAATACCCGTCTAATGGCGGTGAAATCAATGCCAGCCCCGGGCACCAAATCCATCCCCATTAGCATCTCAGCCATTTGATGGTTGCCGTTCGCCCTGAGCATGTCGATAGCTTGCTCCTTGGTCAGCCCCAAAGGAAACTGCTTGCCCATGACCCCTTCGAAGAGAATATTGGTGGCCTGGCCAAGGATCCTGGGCCCTGCCATGCCAAGAACCACACTGATGACGGCTAGCACCACAACTAGTGCTAGTTGTCGCTGATATGGTTTTAGATGCCCCGCCAGTCTTGCAAGTGAACCTTTGAAATCCTTAGCCTTCTCGGCGGGCATCATAGCCGCCCGGGGACCATGGCCGCGGGGTCGTCTCGGCGTTTTTTCCCGACTCATGCGACTTCATCCTCCCGGAGCTGTGAAGACACAATCTCTCGATATACACCACAGCATTCCATCAGTTCTTCATGTTTTCCCATGCCGACGATCCGGCCTTGATCAAGGACGATAATTCGATCGGCGTGGATGATGGTGCTGACCCGTTGGGCAACAATGAGCACCATGGCATCACCTACTGCCTCCATGAGGCTGGCCCGAAGCGCGGCATCGGTCTTGAAATCCAACGCGGAAAAACTGTCATCGAAGACATATATCCCGGGCCTTTTTACCAATGCCCTCGCGATGGAGAGGCGCTGCTTCTGGCCGCCGGACAGATTGGTTCCGCCCTGGGCAACTGGAGCTTCCAGCCCACCTGGCGTTTCCGCAACGAAATCGGCGGCATGGGCGATCCTCAGGGCTTGCCAAAGCTCTTCGTCGGTGGCATCTTGATTGCCCCAGCGCAGGTTGCTGGCTATGGTCCCGCTAAACAGAAAGGGCTTCTGGGGGACGAAACCGATTCTATCTCGCAGGTCTTTCTCGGTTAATTCCCTGATATCGACTCCGCCCACCAACACTTTGCCGTCGGTGGGGTCATAAAAACGCGGGATAAGATGGACCAGGGTTGACTTTCCACATCCGGTGCTGCCGATGATGGCTGTAACCTCCCCGGGATATGAAGAGAAGGAGATGTCTCGAAGTACGGGGGCTTCTGCGCCTGGATAGGTGAATTCGACCCCTTGAAACTCAATGCCCGCCCGAATGTCGCAGGTTTTTGGTTCTTTAGGATCGGCTATCGTCGGCTCTACCGCCAGGACTTCCTGAATACGTTCACCCGAGGCGCTGGCCCTGGGTATCATCACAAACATCATAGCCGACATCATCACTGACATGAGAATCTGCATGATGTAGGCAAGAAATGCGGTGAGGTTGCCGATGGGCATTGCGCCGCTGTCGATTCGATGGGCGCCGAACCATGTGATCGTCACCATGGCCAGGTTGACGATGAGCATTAACAGGGGCATGGTCATGGCAAAGAGCCGATTGATCCGCAAGGCGGTGGAGGTTAGGTCCAAATTCGCTTCATCAAAGCGCCTTTGCTCGTAATCTGTTTTCACAAAAGCGCGGATGACACGGACTCCACTCAGCTTCTCCCGCACCACCTGGTTCAATCTGTCGATCTTTGCCTGCATTCTTTTAAACAGGGGCAGCGCCCTTTGCATGATCATCGCCAGGATGATGCCCATCACCGGTACGATAACGATAATGGACATGGAAAGGGGCACGTCTTGACGCAGGGCCATAATGATCCCCCCTAGGCACATGACAGGGGCAAAAATCATTACATTCAGCCCCATTACAACTGCCATCTGCACTTGCTGCACATCATTGGTTGTGCGAGTGATCAGGGAAGGGGCGCCAAATCGATCTACTTCGGTTTGGGAAAAGCTCTGTACTTTGCGAAAGAGTTCACTGCGCAAATCCCGGCCAAAGGACATGGCTGTCTTTGAGCCCCAGTATACCGCGATGATGGAGCATACCGCCAGCAATAAGGTCACCAGCACCATGAAGCCACCGGTTCGCAGGATGTACTCAGGATCGCCCTTGGCGATGCCGTTGTTGATGATGTCGGCATTAAGATTTGGCAGATACAAATTGGCCACAGCCTGAACCAACAGCAAGATGATAACAAGTATGATCTGCTTCCGGTATGGCTTAAGACGTTCCAACAGTTTTGTCATGGACAGCTCCTTTTGACGCAGCAAGCTCCTCCGCCATGTTGGAGCACAGCCTTGTCAGCAGTCGATCAAGCTCCTCCCGCTCATCGGGCGGCATTTTGCCGAAGGTAGTGCCCACAAACCGGACCAGCACATCCTTCATCTCATCGTGCAGCACCCGGCCTGCATCGGTCAGATAGATGCGAATCAGCCTCTGATCATCTGCATCTGTCTTTCGGGCAATGATGCCGGCGGCCTCCATCTTCTGCAGCATGATGGAGACGGTCGGTGGCGCTACATGGAGCTTCCTTGCCAGCTCCCGCTGGGTAATGCCATGATGACTACTCACAATCAATAGACACGCAGCCTGCCCAGGATATGCTTCTTTTTCGGACATTAGCTTGAACATGAGTTGACGGTGCAAGCGCATCGCCCTAAAGAAAGTGTGAAATACCCGCAATGATGGGGGGTCAACCCCGTCAAGTTCTATGAAGACGCGGTCATCGCATTTATCGAAATCCACTGTCGGACCTCCTGGATACCGGGACCGGTAATCGTTGCCATGCTAATAGATAGCATGCTAACTATCTACGCCATGTATTGTACCTTTATTTTCACGGAAAATCAATGCGTGGTCTGCGATAGTTGAAATACAGGCTCCACGACTGGGGGTAATAGCGTGAAGCTCCCCGTCATCGGTCTATGGGAGGGTCCACAAACGAGTTGAACAGGACTCGGGGCGGGGGTCTTTGGCCATTCGAGGTGTGAACCTTGTGGTACCTAATTCTATGGTGCCGCAAGACATTTCTGATGGCGACAGCTGAATTTCGGCCGGGCATTGGCTCCCTTGCGATCTGTACGGAGTCCCTACATCGGCGTCGTATTTCGTTTCCAGATGTTTAGGCTTTTGGCACAATGTCATTGGGTGGGGTTTCGGGGTCAATCTAGGTTCGACCACTTGGATAGTATCCCGGACACTCCCGCCTTTTCCAGTATTGCGGGATACTGTGAACGAAACTCTAGCCCTTCTACCTGCCTAGGGAAAAGGTCCCTTGCGGCACCCCCGACGACATGATATAATATCCGCTGATCCGAGGCCGCAGATCGGTTTCCAACGGAAATGTTCTGTGGTCTTTTTGTAGGTAGGGGGGGAAGTTATGTCTATCACTGGACTTGCATGGCTGCCGAAACAAGTGATTATCTATACACCCGGCCAGGTCTGTGGCAATACCGAACAGCTCCTCGCAAGCCAAGCCTTCCGGGAGGTGGTGCTAAGGTTCATCAGCCGCATCCGTCGGAAGGAGACCACACTTTATGATCTGGTTGCCGCTGAGGGATGCGAAGATGTCTTAATTGACCTCCTTAAGGCCTTGGGCCGCCTGCCTTTAGCTGAGGCTGCGGCCTTGGTGCCCGGATCGGATGCCTTTACCGGGGATCCGAAGATGCTCCATCAGTTTGTGGAGGAGCTCTATGACTACTGGCGCCACTTCGATCGATTTATCGTGTGCCATTCGGAGACGGCAGGGGCCCTTGATGCCAAGCCCTACCGGATCTTCAATGACAGCATCGAACAACTCACCCATTTGGTTCGGGCAGCTTACCGGGACATTTGTGAAAACATCACCGGGGACCATCCCCGGATTTATCGCCAGGTAGCCGCAGGGGCCCAGCTGGGACTCATCGCGGTCACCAAGGATTGGCCTTGCAATGAATCACTGCAAAACCTGAAGGATATCCCCTTTATCCGGCAGATCCTCATCGATCCGCCCTTGATCATCGACCCACCCATGAACAAACGGACGGGCGAGTTCGTCAAAGTTGAAGCAAACCCCTTGGCAGGGTTGACCTTTACTCCAGGGGACTGGTTCTGCTACCCGGCCCAGGTTGGCTCCCTGGTGGTCTTCGTCTACTTCCATAAGGTGTTCATGGGCCTTGGCTGCTGTCTGGCCAACCTCTTTGAACTGGCAAGTGATGAGCAGATCAGGCGGGGTCCCGATGCCGTCTACGCCTTCGGGGTTCCCCCGGAGGCCTTGGCCAAGTTCGGCGACCTGCCAACGGTCTTCCATGAAGATGAGGCCAACGACTTGTTGGTTGCGGCGGTCCCTGGGGAAAGCAGATTTGGTTACTTTGGCTACTTGAAGAAAATGATCTTGACCCTGCACAATATCGTGGTGATGAAGAAGCTGGGCCGGATGCCTTTCCACGGAGCGATGCTCAGGCTCACCCTAAAGAACGGGGCCAATCCCACCACCGTCGTCATCATCGGGGATACCGGCACCGGCAAATCGGAAAGCATCGAAGCCCTGCGGGTATTGGGCGATGACCGCATCCGGGAGCTTAGCATCATCGCGGATGATATGGGCTCGTTGGAGGTGGATAACGGCTCCATCAGGGGGTATGGTACGGAGATCGGCGCTTTCGTCCGCCTTGATGATCTCCAGCAGGGCTATGCCTTTGATCAGATCGACCGGGCCATCATCATGAGCCCCCATAAGATCAACGCCCGGGCGGTTATGCCGGTCACCACCATGGATGAGGTGCTCCATGGGTATCCGGTGGACTACATCCTCTACGCGAACAACTACGAGGATGTCGATGACCAGCACCCCCTCATCGAAGAGTTTCATACCGAGGAGGAGGCCCTAGCCGTCTTCCGCCGGGGAACGGCCATGTCCAAGGGAACCACAACCTCCAGCGGCCTTGTCCATACCTATTTTGCCAATATCTTCGGTCCCTTCCAGTACCCAAGGCTCCATGAGGAGATCGCAAAAGGCATCTTCCAGACGGCCTTTCACCAGGGCGTCTTCGTCGGCCAAATCCGGACCCGGCTT
>JAAZLZ010000266.1 GCA_012799075.1 Bacillota bacterium | reverse complement strand
TAACCAGTTCCTGCAGCATCTCATCGGAAGCGCTAATCACCCGGGAATTGGCCTGGAAGCCCCGCTGGGCAATGATCATGTTGGTAAATTCCTGGGCCAGGTCCACGTTGGACATTTCCACCGAACTCGGGGAAATGTTGCCCCTCGCGCCAACACCTGGGGTGTCGATCTGGGGAAGTCCGGAGTTGTTCGTCTCCTCAAAGAGGTTGTCCCCAATCCGGGAAAGCCCCATGGGGTTTGAAAACACTGCCAAAGCGATCTGGCCAAGGGTCTGGGTTAGACCGTTTGAGAACCTAGCCGTGATGACGCCGCTTGTATCGATGCTGTAGGTTTCAAAAGAACCCTCAGGGAAACCATTTTGACTCTGGGCCTCCGTGGAAAAGCCCCCAGCATACTGGGTGATCTGATCAAAGTCCAGCTCGATAGTCTGGACATCGGCATCGGGGGGGCTGATGGTAATGGTATTGTTCGATGCGGAAGTCAAATTGCCATGGGTATCGAAGCTAAGGAACCCGCTCCCACTCGCTCCTCCAGGCCCTGTCCCCGTCCACTCCCACCGATTCCCCTCTAGTTTCCTGAAGGTGATGGTGATCTCATGCTTGCGCCCCAAGGAATCGAAGACTTCAACGGGGGCCGTCCGCACGGGGGCTGGAGTGAAATTGCCGGTGGTGAAGGGCGTCCAAGTCGAACCGTTGTCAGTACTAACCTTAAAGGTATTATCCGACACCCCGGGCGGTTGTATCTGCACAGCCGTAGTACCGCCCTCGGGCAGGAGCCTAAAATCATCACCTGTGACATTGGTGACATTGCCATCGGCATCGAGGGTGATGGTCCCCGTCGCCTTATCAATCACTCCCACGCCGAATGCATCCTGCAGCTCTCCCCCAACGGCGGTTACCTCCCATTCCCACTCGTTAAACGTCCCCGTTGGAATGAGGCGAATGCTCAGGCGGGCCTCTTTGTCGTCGGCATCTTTTACTACCACCGGATTGGGCTCATAGGACAACTGGCCGTTGGCCTTGGCCGATAGGTTCCCCGCGTAGGTGATCTTGCTGGTGGCAATGGGGTCCTTGGCCCGGCTGGAATCGATGGCTAGAGGTTGTAGGCCTCCTACGTGATCGATCTGTCCTAAGGCATCGCTGTGGTAGCCCATGACGTAGAGTCCCGTTGGACTGACCAGGTTCCCCAGTCCGTCGAGCCCGAAGGCTCCCGCACGGGTGTAGAAGTTGCGGAGCCCATCACTTAGAACGAAAAACCCTTCTCCTTCAATGGCCAGATCGGTGCCGCTGCCGGTTGGCTGCACATTTCCCTGGACGTGGATGGTATCGATGCTGCCCAGGGTCATTCCCAACCCTACTTGGATTGGGTTGGTGCCGCCCCGTTCCTCGCTGGGACTGCTTGCCCCCCGCAGGGTCTGACTTAGCATATCCTTGAAAGTCACCCGGCTGCTCTTAAAGCCGATTGTATTAACGTTGGCGATATTGTTGCCGATGACATCCATTTGGGTCTGGTGATTGCGCAAAGCGGATACACCGGCGAACATCGACCTCATCATAAGAATTCCCTCCTTGACTTGGACCGCCTCGGTCAGTCAGCGGTCTCTGGGGCCTCCTTTGAGGTCCGGCCCCTTAGGTTATTACAGCACTGTCGATGTTGGTGAACACTCCCCCCTCCTTGCGGGGTTCAGCCATCGCGGTAATCACTGTCCGGTTGGGAACGCTGACAATGAAGGCCAGCTCTCCCACCAGCACCAAAGACTCCCGCGCACCCTTGGCGGCCGCTTTTGCCACCGCCTGATTAAGCTGCTTTAGCTGGTCTTGACTGAGCTCCAATCCCCGGGAACGGAGTCGGGCCTGGGCATGGGCTGAGAATCTAACCCCTTCCTTGAGCTCCTGATCGAGCAGAGCCTTGAAAGAAGGGCTCGCTGGCCCCCGGGTAGGCTTCAGTTGGGGTTCAACGGGGATAAAGGTTTTCCCTCTGATTTTCTCGACCAACTGTTACCCTCCTAACCGGTGATTCCCCGAAGATTGCCGAGGGGATAACGAGCATCGCCCACGGTTATCCATGGGATGCCATCATCATCCAGCTTCACTGCCGAAACCTTTCCTTGTACAACTAGTTCCAACTCCTCGTCGTATACCTCTACCTCCCTACCGAGCAGGGATGCCGCCTGGGTCATGAAGGAAAGCTGCATTTGCAGATTAGCAAAGCGCTCGAAGTTGGCGTTTAGGTTCTGCGCCTGCTCCAAGGCCGAGAACTGGGCCAGCTGGGCCAGGAACTCCTTGTCGCTTACCGGGTTCAATGGATCTTGATAACGCAGTTCGGTAAGCAATAGCTTCATGAAAGCATCCTTCCCCAAGATGTCCTTGGAGGCGGATGTACTCTCTGTCGTTTGGGCGGATACGCCATATACTTGCATCTTATCCTCCTTTCTAAGCCCGGATGTCTACCCTCCCCAGTTGCCAGCCGCCGTCACTTTGGATATAGGCGGGCTCTTTGCTGGGGCCTCCCCGCTTGCCCCCATGGGTCCAATTTCGTTCTCTATGCTGGGGGCTGGCCTGGTCAAAGCCAAAGCCGCTGGTTCCCACCTGGACGCTGAAGTCGACCAGCTGGATCCCTTGTTGCTGCAGGTTTGTCCGCAACTGGGGCATGGCGTTTTCCATAATCGCCTTAACACTTGGAGTCTCCACGGCAAATCGGGCGGTTATAGCTCCCTCGTGGGAGATAATGCGCAGCCTCACATCTCCCAATTCCCGGGGCTCCAGCCTAATTTGCACCTCTTGGATCCCAGGTCGGATCTCCAGGTCCATATGCCGGACAACCTGTTCCACCACCCCCTTCTCCACGGGGGCTTCCCTAGAGACATCCCTGGGCACCCCTTCCAGGGGTTGTGTCCCTTGGGACTTGGGCGGAAGGGTTTGTTCCACCATCCGGTGGGAAACGTTCTGCGGATCGATCTTGGGCTCTGTCTCCCCAGCCTCAGCAAAGGTGTCTGGGGGAGGAACCGGCTTTCGCTCCCGAACAGGCTCCCGGGGCATCATCTCTTCAGGCGGCTTCGTTTTTTGGATGGGCTCAGCCGTCCTTGGAGGCTCTTTGGCAGATGCCAAATCGACTTTCGCGTTTGGTCGAGCCTTATCCGTAGTCCAGTCTTTGAAGCTCTGCTCTCCTTGACTTTCGACTTCCAGATCCTCAGGCAAATCCTTTTCTGCCGGCAGCTCCAAGGGAATGCTCTCCAAGGGAACGCCCTTTGGAAGGTCCATCGAAGCTTCCTCGAAGATGGGCCCATGGGGTTCTTCCTGCAAGGGGACGACTGGCTCCCTTGGCATTGCCAGCGGCTCCGCTGGACTCCCATCCACTAAAGATGGGGCTGGCTCCAAACTTGCCGTGATGGTCTGCCCAAGGGGCTCGAGGGCTACTTCCCGCCCATCGTGGTCAACTAAGGCCGATAGGTCGAAGATGACCTTAACTTCCTTCAACCCTGCTAAGTTCGGCCCGGGCAGCGATTTGGTCAACGGAGGGTCCACCGTTTCCCTGGGCCTGGCCGTTCTCCCGTCGGGCCCGCGTAAGGCTCGTTCAACAAGCCGCACCGGCCGGGGCTTATCGTCGGGTACTGGACGGATCTTGACAGGCTCCCTGTTTAGGGGCTGTTCGATCTGTGTCACGACGGCGGGTTGGGCTGTTTGCCTGGTAAAGACCGGAGCCTGGCCTTGAAAGGATGGTTCCGGCCTTGATTGGTTAAGATCCCCTTTCTCTGTGGATATGACGTCCACCTTGGTTGGCTGTCCGTACAGCAGAGCTTCTGGGCTCAGCACCATGGGCGGATCATGAACGATCACGGTCCCTGGCGAGGTGTGTAATGGCGCCTCCGGCTTTGGGGAAAGAAGCTGCCTCGGTGGAGAAGCCGTCGTGTCCACATTGGTCTCTTGGGGTCTATCGGGTTCCGTTTGCCTGTCGACCTCCAGGAGGGGCGGCGTCAAGGGAGTCATGTCCCTTAGAGCTTCCGACGCTGATCCATTCAGCGAGATTTCCTCAGCCGGCACCCCATGATCTTGCTGGCAAGGCGGCGTTAGGAGCTGAAGGAGCATGGCAGCAAACAGACTCCCCTCGATGCTTTCTTCCATCGGCTCTGCCTGGGTTGTCCCCGGGAGTTTGATGGGCTGTGGGCTAATCCTAGCTATCTCTTCCATTGATTTCACCTCCTTTCAAGGATGTTATTGAGCAACTCGTCTCTAATTGGTCAGCAAGGCACTAAGACGAGCAGCTTGCTTGGGGTCAAGGGCGGCAAAGATCTCTGCCAGTTGTTCTGGGGGTACGCCCTCTAAGATTGCCTTAACCAGCTCATCGTCCATCTTGATGAGGATGGAGGCTGCATCCTGGGGACGCATATGGGCATAAAGCTCTTGGGTCCTTTCCAGCCGCTCCCGCTTCTTCTTTT
>JAAZLZ010000265.1 GCA_012799075.1 Bacillota bacterium | reverse complement strand
TTATATCACCCGGGAGATTTCTTGTCACCCGGCTGCACGCAAAAGTTGCCCCGTTACAAAAGAACCTACAATTGCCAAGACATCGGTAGGCAAATAGTCTGATGATGCGGCATCAAAGAGAATGCTGATCCGCGGGGGAAAGCCCTCCGCTCCTTGCCAATAGATCAGGCCTAAGACCACCCGGGGCAATACGGGAAATGAATAGAAAAGATCCCCTAGGTTCCCCCGGCTTCCACCCACCAAGGCGGCTAATTTTCGGCAGGCCTTCTCCAGTCCAGCCCCATCCACATTGCGGACCAAACGGTCCCCCGTGTAGCCTTGAAAGGCCCGCACATAAAACAGACCTTCAGGCAGCTCGCGCAGGGAGACCCACCGGCCGGCCAAGGGTGCACCGGTTGCCCTCTTTAGGTAATGCAGCAAGATCGCTTGAAAGAAGGTGTTAGCCTCTTGCCCATTGCAGTAGGCCACTAGCTCTGGATAGCTAAGGGTATAGTCTTTGTCCCAACAGGTCAGAGTGATGTTCTCCCCATCCCAGACACCTCCGGCCGCCCGGGCCCGCAGTGCGGGATCCGCTTGGGCCAGCTCTTCCCTGATTGGACCTAGGGACTGGGCCAGCAGTTTTTCGCTGGCCTTGGGATCTAAGTCATATCCTGTCATTGCAATCTCCCTTCAAACGAGCCAGGCGGCGATAAGAAGCTGCCCAAGTCCTACGATGAAGCCTAAGATCGCCCCCAGGATTTCAATATGTTTAAGTTCATTTGAGGCCAGGCCCACCACCAAGCTTTCCAGCTGGTCCAGGTCAAAGGCCCTAACCCTTTCCTCAACTAGCTGCCCCACTTGTGCCTCCTGACGGATCTGCTCAGAGACCTTTCCGCTGACTTCCCCGATGAGCAAAGAGGTCTCCCTCGAAACCACTTCCCTTAGCATATCCGCTACGTAATGGCGCAGGTTCGCGGGCAAAAATCCCGGCAATCCATCCCGGATTCGCCCATCCACATGACTAACCACCGTCGTAGTCAGTTGCTGGAGGAACTCCGGGCGCCGGATGCGGCCCAACAGGTTGTCCACCGGCAGTAGTTCTTCCTCAACGGCAACGGCAATAGCCTTGGCCAGTTCATTTTGCCGTTTGGGCAGGACCCCCTGAACAGTAAGTCCCCCCACCTTAATCGGCATTTTTGGCCGAAAAAGCATACGAATGGCAACCACGTTGGTTAGCCATCCTATTCCAGCTCCAATGAAGGGAATAAGCAACAATCGGCCTTCCATTCGACGGGTTTCCACCTTTCCCGTTTTTGCTACCGATTATGTTCTTCTCTTGTGCCCAAAAACCTCCCTAAAACAACAAACCGGCCTCAAGGCCGGCTATATGCAATGGAGCGGAAGACGGGATTTGAACCCGCGGCCCCCACCTTGGCAAGGTGGTGTTCTACCACTGAACTACTTCCGCAAGTGGTGGGGAAGAAGGGACTCGAACCCTTGGCCTCCACCATGTCAAGATGGCGATCTAACCATCTGATCTACTTCCC
>JAAZLZ010000264.1 GCA_012799075.1 Bacillota bacterium | reverse complement strand
TCCTCAAAGAGCTCCTCCACCGACTCCAATCCTAGTACATCCAGCATCGCTTGCCGGTCTTGATCGGTAACCGGGGTAAAACCCATTTGCTGCACACCTCCCTTGGCAAGCTTTATCCTTCAATCAGGGCTCGGTACTCCTCGGCGGTCAAGAGCCCTTCCAACTCCTTCGGGTCCTCAACTTCCAGTTCCGCGATCCAGCCCTCCCCGTAGGGGTCTTCGTTAATCAGTTCAGGGCTGTCCTCCAGCTTGTCGTTGACCTTGACCACTTCGCCGCTCAAGGGAGCGTAAATATCCGACACCGCTTTGACGGACTCGACAACCCCCAGGGCTTCCGTGGCTTTGATGCTGCTGCCCAGCTCCGGCAGCTCAACGAAGACAACATCCCCCAATTCCTTCTGGGCAAAGTCCGTAATCCCCATCCGCGCCTTATTCCCCTCAACGCGCACCCACTCGTGTTCTTCCGTGTACTTCAGCTCCGCTGGATACATAACAAAGCACCCCTTTCTCAGCGTTTCACCGATGGCTTGATGAAAGGCCTCTTGACTATCCGGGCCTTGCCCGGCTTCCTTCGAATCAGGATCTCCAGCTCCGTTCCCACCTGGGCCGAGTCTTTTTGCACATATCCCATGCCGATGGCTTTTCCCAGGGTGGGGGACATGGTCCCGCTGGTGACGATGCCCACCTCGCCTTGTTCGGTTTGAATCGGGTATCCATGCCGGGGTATCCCCCGCTCGAGCATTTCGAAACCGACCAAGCGGCGGCTAACACCCTTCTCCTTCACAGCCGCCAGGGCCTCTTTGCCGATGAAATCCCCCTTGTCCCAGGCCACCACCCAGCCCAAGCCCGCTTCCAGGGGATTGGTCGCCTCGTCGATGTCATTCCCGTAGAGAGTATATCCCGCCTCCAGCCGGAGGGTGTCCCGGGCGCCAAGGCCGACGGGCTGAAGGTCATCTCCCCCCGCCTCCAACAGAGCATCCCAAACTTTGCCCGCGTATTGGACGGGCATGTAGATTTCTAGTCCGTCCTCACCGGTGTAGCCGGTCCTGGAAATCAAGCAGGGCACACCGGCCACTTCCCCTTCCGTATGGGTGAAATAGCCAAGATCCTCTAAGACCTCGTCAGTCAAGGCGCTGCAGATTTCTTCGGCTTTGGGCCCCTGGACGGCAATCAGCCCCATCTCATCGGACACATCTGCCAGTTCAGCCCGGCCCCTATTTTGCTCCTTCAGCCAAGCCCAATCCTTCTCCCTGTTGGCCGCATTGACAACCAGGAGAAAATCCTCCTTGCGCCGGTAAACGATGATGTCATCCAAAATGCCCCCATCGGGCCGACACAAAAGGGAATACTGGGCCTTTCCCTCCGCCAGGGTTGACGCGTCATTGGTCGTTGCCTCCTGGATCACTTCCAAGGCCCGGTCCCCGGCGACGGTGATTTCGCCCATATGGCATAGATCGAATATCCCTGCGGACGTCCGCACACCCCGGTGCTCCTCCAAGATCCCCTGGTAGGACACCGGCATCAACCAGCCCCCAAACTCAACAAATTTGGCCCCCAGCTCTTCATGCCGCATGTACAAGGGGGTCTGTCTGCTCGCTGCCATACTGTCCACCTCCCATCATTATGTTAAACAATCTCCCTGGGCCCACCC
>JAAZLZ010000263.1 GCA_012799075.1 Bacillota bacterium | reverse complement strand
GACAAGAACTTTTTGGGGAAGGGCCAAGAGGTGAACATCCGCTGGGAGTTCGGCCAGAACAAAAATACTTATGATTTGGGCTTCTACGAGCCCCATCTCGATGCCAAGGGCACATCCTTCGGCTTCAATCTGTACAACCGGGCGTACAAGCGCACTACCCGGGATGAGAAGGACTACACCGACCGGCGCACCGGCGGCAGCCTCAGCCTGGGCCGTCCCTTGGGGGACTACACCCGGGGGCTGGTGAAGTTCAAGCTGGAAAACACCAAGCTGGAATACAAAGACTCAGAGCCTGAAGATCAGGAAAGCAGCCTGCGCAGCGTGACCTTGTCCGCGTTGACCAATACCACCGACCATCCCTTCTATCCCAGCCAGGGCTTCAAGAGCCGGCTGTCCGCGGAAATCGCGGGCAAGGTGCTGGGTGGTGATGAGGAGTTCATCAAATATGAAGGGGATTTCAGCAAGTACTTGGGGCTGGCGGAGAAGCATACCCTGGCCTTCAGGGTCAGCACCGGCACCAGCACCGGCGAACTGCCGGAGCATGAGTACTTCTGGGTCGGCGGGGCCGATACGGTCCGGGGCTACAAGTACGGTGAGAGCCGCGGCGACAAGATGTTCGTCATCAACGGCGAATACCGGGTCCGGTTGGTGGATGCGGTCCAAGGGGTTGTGTTCATGGACTTCGGCAATGCCTGGGAAGATGAGTCCATGGACCTAACCGACCTGATGCGGGGCTACGGGGCTGGGATCCGGCTGGATACCCCCCTGGGAATCATCCGCATCGACTATGGCATAGGTGAAGACGGAGGGCAGACCTATTTCAGCTTCGGCCAGTCCTTCTAGGCGTTGCGAAAGACAGCTGCCCCCTATATAATCCAGAGTTATGAGGGAGACATTCCAGGAAAGGATGAATTGCATGCGGACGGATAAAAGGTTGCTAGGTTTGGTGGTCTTGATGGCGGTGCTCCTCGCTGCGGCCACTACCAGCTGGGGCAAGGGAGCAGTGGATGTGGGCTACGTCAACTCCCAGGTTCTGCTGGACAAGTACGTCATTCCGTTGGTTGAGCCCATTTTGACTGAGGAGCGGGAGCAGCTCCAGTCGCAGTTCGATGAAAGCACCGATGACATGGAAATGGATCAGAAGCGCAAAGTCTTCGATGAGTACCAGGCCCAACTGGACATGCGGCGTCAGGCCTTGGTGGAAGAGGCTCTGGGCCGAGTGCGCACGGCCATTCATGAAGTGGCTGCTGCCGAACAGGTGGACATGGTCCTCGATTACCAGGTGGTCCTCTACGGAGGACGGGATCTGACGGAGCAAGTCCTAGCCAAGCTGGGTGGGTAACTTACTCTGAGCACTGAGGGTGGTAGATCATGGGGCGGCCCTGGAAGGGAGCTTTGCTCATTGGTCTGGCCGCCCTCTTCCTTTTTAGCCCGGGGGGAGAGGCGGCGGACATTTGGCTAAAGGTCGATGACCGGCTCGATTGGGAAGCGGCTCTCTTGGCAGATGCCATCGAAGAGGAAATGGGCCTTGCCGAGGAGAAAATAGCCGAAAAGCTGGCCCAAGAAGAACAGGACTTGCAGAGGGAGATCTTCCGGCTGAACTTTTATGCCCTCTGTCCCCTCTTGCCCGCCCAAATCCGGGCCCGATTTCAAGCCGAGGCAGCCCGGCGGGCCGAGGCTGGCCGCCTCAGGCTGGCATCGCTAAAGCAGCAGGGGCAAGAGAGCCTTCAGGATTTGCGGCGATCCCTGATTTTGCAGGCCGAAGAAGAATTCGCCCGCCTGGAGGATGAGATCATCAAAGAATACCTCGGAGATGGGCATAATACCTCGCGACTGCCTTAGTCCGAGGGGGAATCGACATGAACTTGCGGGGAAGCTGGCTGATCACGGGGGTGTTCCTCTTGGGAGTGCTCCTGGGGCTTTGGCAAGGTTCAACCACCCAAGTGGGGATGGTGGACCTGGATCGG
>JAAZLZ010000018.1 GCA_012799075.1 Bacillota bacterium | reverse complement strand
GTGGCGAGCAGTCTAGACGTTTCAATCCACGCCCCCGTATGGGGGGCGACGGACGCGATGGGCACTTAAGGGGGTGGTGATTGCATGTTTCAATCCACGCCCCCGTATGGGGGGCGACCCAATTGACACGCGCCATGTATCATAGTGCTTGTTGTTTCAATCCACGCCCCCGTATGGGGGGCGACTAAACCAAGGTATCTTGGTATACTATAATCAGATAGTTTCAATCCACGCCCCCGTATGGGGGGCGACTACGTTGACCGTTTCATCAAGTTTATGCGCTATTGGTTTCAATCCACGCCCCCGTATGGGGGGCGACATCGATCCACCAGCTCGCCTTGGTGCGCGTCTCAAGTTTCAATCCACGCCCCCGTATGGGGGGCGACGCGGGGCAAGGGCATTTATACGCTTGAGGCCGTGGTTTCAATCCACGCCCCCGTATGGGGGGCGACAGTAGGCTCTGGAATCAACAGTCAATCGGCTTCCCGGGCCCCATATGCGAGAACCCCTTCAATTCTACGTCTGGAATCCATCAGTATTTTCGTAAAAACCGCCCAGAAGACGTTCTGATGGGGGTTGCGAGCAACCCCGGAAAAACATGTGCGCTTAGGGTTCGCAAAACTAAACCACAAGAGTACCTTGTAGATCATAGGCCTTTTTTTCACCTACATGTTCCACTCGTCTCTTTCAATTCCTGCCTAGTAATACTGTCTCAAGCTGTTTTGAGCGGGATTAATCTCTCCCTCTAGCTTATCTCTCATTTGGACAAACTGCGTTGGGTCCACCAAACACTCAAATACGGAGTTTTGAACACGTTGCCCGTAATCGACACAGATTTTTGCAACAATCCTTAACCTCTCTCTGCGTAGGTCACAAAGACCATCATGGCACAGTCACCTCATCAAAAATGGAGGATAGCCGTCGAGATCACCCCGTATGTGTCGTGCCATCAATAGGGCTTGTACATGAGGAATTAACCCCGGTCTGACCCCCTAACCTTGAACATTATGTTACAATGGCTTTTCCTTTCGCATTACTATTCAGAGACGCTGGGTGAAACCGGCTCGCCGCTATTACCGCCAGGAAACTCTCATTACGCCTCGAGGCAACGAATGGGAGCGGTTCATGACCTCTTTCGATTAGAGACTCGCGCATCCATGCTTGCCGCTGTTGCATCATGCAAACAGTTTCGAGAAGATCGGGGCTAGGCCTCCTTGAAGGCTCATCGCCAAGGGGCGTCTGGGTAATCCTTGCCAGCTTGTCTAATTGCCGCAACGTGGGCTTGCGTTCACCGATAATCCACTGCGGAAATCCGGGAAGCCTGTTCTCGATATCGATGGGGGTCAGCCCGGCCCGTTCTGAAGCCCACCTCAATATCCCTTCGTTAACGACAACTCTGCTCATCAGAAGCCTCCTTCGGGAATAACTTAGTGAGCTTGTCGATGGCAGTCTCCAAAAAAGTCTCCCCAAGGATCGTCCATGGCAACCGGGACAACTATTTTGTTCGCCGAGCCTCAACTCCAGCGAGACGCTCTAACGCCCAAATGAGGGACTGGTTGCCCATTTCCTGGTATTCCTGGTCGGCTAGGGTATTGTAGAGCTGATAGACAAGGCCTGTGCCAGGCAGAGAGACCCCTAGCTGGGCAGCCGTTTCCATGACCGCGCGCAGGTCTTTTCGTTGGTGCTTGACCATGAAGCCAGGCGAGAAATCCCCATTGATGATCTTGGGAGCCTGGTTGCTTAAGGTCCAGGATTGGGCGGCACCACTGGCAATGGCCTCAAGGACCTTCTCCGGGTCGAGTCCGGCTTTGGCAGCGAGAATCAAGCCCTCGCAGGTTGCCAGGAGGGTTAAGGAGCAAATGACCTGATTGCATAGCTTGGCCCCCTGGCCCGCCCCGATGTCGCCTACATGGACGATGTTTTGCCCCATGGCCTTAAACACAGGTAGACAACGCTCAAAAACAGGGGCCTGTCCCCCAACCATGATGGACAGGGTGCCTGCGATGGCGCCTCCTTCACCGCCGCTGACAGGTGCATCCAACATGTCGACGTTTTTGTCGGCAAGAGCCTCAGCTACTTCCCGAACCGTCTGGGGAGGGCAGGTGCTCATGTCAATGACCACCTGCCCCGGGCGACAGCCTTGGATGACGCCTTGTGACCCGATGATGACTTCTTTTACATCCGGGGCATCTCCCACGATGGTGATGATGATATCGCTGGCCGCGGCTGCTTCCGCGGGTGAAGCCGCTACTTGAGCTCCAGCCTCCTGTAGATCCTTTGTTTTGCCTGGAGTACGATTATAGACCGTCAAGGGGAAACCCGCCTTGATCAAATTGAGTGCCATGGGTTTTCCCATGATTCCTAGTCCAATAAAGCCAACCTTTTCCACCACAGCACACCTCCTGTAGGAATGATTCCGTAGTATCAGCTTACTAATTCGCAGGGAATCTTCATCTTTCCTCCTTCTGCTTAAGGGACAGGGACTTGAAGGACTTTCCGGGAAGTGGTATCCTAGATTTGCTTGGATACTACAGCATTCCGATTGCAAAGGGGTCATGTGGTTTGCCAGTCGCCAAGAGGGATGTGTCGTATTCTGCTCTGTTTCGCGGGCATTCCTTTGTCCTTTATTCGGGCCGTCAACAATTGCAGATCCTGACTATTGATTTGATCCTCCTCGCACATTACGAGGGTCTTTTTTGCCTTCTCACCGTTGCCCCCGGTGTGGTAAGCCAATTGAACAATACCATCCGGCATCTTGATAAGGCCCATGGCCTCAATTTGAGAGAGAACATAAGGATCAGAACGCTGGAGGATAAGATAAAGAGGACAACGAGCATTTCCCAGGGCATATCTGAGGACGTGTGGGAGTTGATGCACTCAGGGAAGCCCGGGATACATATTATCCATCACTACCGCAGCTTCTGCTCGGACCTAGCCCAATTCGTGGCGGCGGAGAAGATGGTCACCCAGGCCTGCAAGAACCGCCCCCTTGGCTCCGTCGGACTCTATGAGCTCGATGTTTACCGACCCCGCCTTGAAACCCTGTTCACCGTCCATCAGCATAATTGGGAGGGCGAAGAAATCAGACAGTTGGGCCGCACCCTCCGCTTCCGCTTGATGGAGAAGCAAGCCTAGCTGCTGCAAACACAAGTCGCTCACTTCGCTTCCGGGGTGACCGGAATCGATAGTCATCGTGCACTGTCATCGGCTGAAGCCCCGCTCTTGTCAATGCCCGGGTGATGAATCGAGTTGAGTATGCCCGCTGCCGATGGTTTTCCTCCACTTTGAGGTATCGCCCGTCTTCCGGCAGGAACATAGTCAAATCCATCTGGCAGATCTTGGTGGATGGATCGTAGCATGTCTCGAGGATGTAAGATACATCGGGGGCATTCACCCCGTAAGAAGAGTTGCCGTAGACATTGGCAAGTTTGTAATCGGTGTTTAAGTCCAAAATGAAGAGTCCTCCCGGGCGCAGGCAGTTGCTAACCCTCTTGAACACCCTCTTAAGAGCCCGAGGGGACAAGATGTAATTCAAGCTGTCACAGCAGCAAATAACGAGATCGTATGTGTCTTGCAGCTCAAGCTGCCGCATGTCCTGCTGGATGAACAGACAAGCAAAGCCTGCATCCCTCAGCTTGGCCTCCGCCACAGCCAACATGTGGCAGCTGGCATCCACACCAGTAACATCCATGCCTAGACGGGCCAGGCGAATAGTCATTTCCCCGCTGCCGCAGGCTAGATCGAGAACCCGCTTAGGCTTGAGGCCGTACCTTGCGACAGCCTTCCGGACATAACGGAGCCATCGATCGTAGTCCACCTCCATCAAACTGTCGTAGAAGGCACTCAGAGCGGTATACTTCATTTGCCAGCCGAAGCGTCCTTGTCGCCCAGTCTCGGGGCATCCCCCCAAAGACGCTCCAGGGCGTAAAATTCCCGCTCGGCTCGCTGGAAAATGTGGACCACCACATCCCCATAATCCAACAAGACCCAGCGGGCCCCATCCCCGCCCTCCCGGTGCCGAAGCTTGATGCCAGCCTCCTTGGTCCGGGCTAGAATTTCATCGCGTACAGCCTTCTGATGCAGGTTGTTGTTGGCTGTGCAGATCACAAAATAGTCGGTCATTGGGGGTAGTTCCTGCATATTCAGGATCACGACCTCTTCCGCTTGCTTATCTTGCGCGGACTTGGCCGCCAATGCCGCCACTTGTTCTGGTTTCAGTCTTCATCACCCTCCCTGTTATCAAAGGTCGCAACTGCCAGGAGCCCCGGTAGTTACAAACGCAAATCCTTGCCCAAAATAACCACTACATCCGTCTCAAAATCCTCTGGAGAGGCCTGGATGACTACCTGACTATGGATGAGGTCGGCAATGCATCGGGCGGCGTGCTCCCTATCCAGGCGAAAATGAACCTCCGTCTGCTGATAATCAAATCGGGCAGCATTACCCACAGTGACTACGTTGTACCCCTGTCCCTGCAAGGAATCGGCTACTTGCCGAGCCACGCCGCTTTGCCCGTTCCCGTTTAGAACTTGGACTGTCACGGCCGGTGTGGGGTGAAAGAGGTCTTGGACAACTGTTTTCAACTGTTCTTGATCAGCAAGCCAGTAGCTGGCGGACCCTATCTTGCCCCCCACCCCCGGAACCACCTGGGCCTGCACCCTGTCCATATCCATATCGCGTAGTGCCAAGCCAAGCTTGAGCATGGTCTGGGCGGGCATGTCGGTCTGCACCGTTGATCTAAACTCATCAATGAGCGCAGGGATCTTGGCTATGGCAGCTGGCTTAAGGAGTTCCCGGGCCAAAGCTTCGAGGAATCTCTGCTGCCTTTGGATTCGTCCACCGTAGAGCCCCTGGACAGGATCGATCAGGGAAATATCGCCCAAGCCATCGGCCCGGTAGCGGATATAGTGCAATGCCCGACGACCATCCAGGACTTGCCGTCCCGGCTGGAGATCGATATACAATCCCTGGGCCCGATCCCGATACTTCATCCGTTTTTCCACATCGATCTCCACTCCGCCAAGGGTGTCGACGATATGCTCAAAGCCGGCAAAGTCAACCACGACATAGTAATCAACGTCTATCCCCAACAGCATCTCCATGGTCCTCTTGGTCAGCTGGGGACCCCCGAAGGCATAAGCCGTGTTAATCCTATTGTAACCCCGGCCCGGAATAATGACCCTTGTATCCCGGGGAACTGACAGTATCCCCACTTCCTTTTCCTTGGGATCTAAGCTGATCAGGATAATAGTGTCAGTCCGGCCAGGATCATATTCCCCCGTATCCGCCCCGAGGATGAGGATGTTGGTCCGTCCGACGTCACCCGCTCCCGGTTGGACTCCCTTGATCCCCCGCTTGTAAGTGATGATCGCTGTCCCTATCGTCAGCACCAAAGCCAGGATCCCTACGATCAACGCAAAGAGGGAGCGTCTGCGCCGCTTTTCCCGTTTCAACTCCCTCTTCATTTCCATCTCTTTCTTTTTCTGGGCTACTTCTTCCGGGGACAGCACCGATTTGAGACCCCCTAATCCCGGTTCAACACCAGCCAATTCCGCGCTTCAATCGTTGACGGATGGACCGGCCAACTCATTTGCAGCATGTAGCTGACTTTTTGATCAAACGCCACCACCAGAGCCTCATCCAGATCTTTAGCCAAAAGAGCCCGGACACGTTCAATTCCAGGGAAACTTCGGCCATCCTCTGTATAGTCGGAAAGGAGAGTGATCTTTTCCAGGAGAGACATGGTAGCACGACCCGTTGTATGCCATCGGATAGCATCGAGCACTCGCTCGTCGGTTATTCCATACTTGCGGCGGGCAAATTCAGCTCCAACGGGTGCATGGAGCAATACCGGGAAATAGTACTCAATCTCAGAGATAATGATACCAAATTCTACCCCCCATTTCAACAGGATATTCCTGGGGAGGTCCCGGGCACAATCGTGAAGGAGACATGCCTGGATGGTTTCCAGTCGAGGCGCCCCCCAGATTTCGGCCAGGTGCTCACCCATCTCAGCCACCCTTAGGGAGTGCTCATAGCGAGGGAGTGGTATGCAGTTCCTCAAACGTCTGGTCAACCGGTGCAACGGATTTCCCTCACATTCTATACTAATGCTAAGATTGCGACGATTCCCCCGGATGAAGTTGGGGAATTTGGCCTATCCGGACCGGAGGACGGAGTCGGTCGGCCATTGGTTCACACATTTTCAAGGCGCTTATAAAAACAAAGGCAAAGGGCGCGCCTTGCCGGCGCACCCCCAGTTAGTTGTTTACTCGGGACGAGGCTTTGCCTCGCTTACCACCAGTTCGCGGCCTTCCAATTCGGTTCCATTCATGCTGGCAATCATCGCCTCTGCGTCCTCATCGCGAACCTCCACAAATCCAAAACCGCGGGAGCGTCCAGTCAGACGATCGGTGATAATCCTCGCTGCCAATACTTCTCCGTGGGCACCAAAAGCCTCCATCAGTTCTTCCTCTGTCGTTGACCAGGGCAGATTGCCCACGTACAGAGTCTTATTCATTTAGACTTCACCTCAATCCGTGACAGGATCCTCAACTGTAGTGTGCCCGACCGGTCCACTGGTATGCCAATCGTCACGGTAAAGGCCCGTCTTGGCGATATAGTAGGCCACTGTTTCGGGTAATAGGTACCGGATAGGGCGCCTGGTGGCAACCCGTTCCCGGACATCAGTGGAAGATATGGCCAAGGCCGGTACCTGCAACAGACGGATTCTGTCCTTGTTATTTGTATAGAGTCCTCCCAACACCTCCTGGATCCTTTCCAGGGAATGGCCGGGGCGACTGGCTGCAATGAACACGCAGGCACTTAGCAGTTCCTCGGGATTCTTCCAGGTCAGTATTTCCAGGATGGCGTCGGCCCCGGTAATGAAATAGAACTCTACTTCGGGCCCATAGCTGATGCGTAGATCCCTTAGCGTGTCTATGGTATAGGTCTTTCCTTCCCGATCCATATCCACGCGGGAAACAGAGAAGTAGGGATTAGTGAGGGTAGCAAGGACCGTCATCAAATAGCGGTGTTTGGCCTCCGTCACAGCATATGACTTATGGGGCGGGTCGCCGGTAGGAACGAAGACCACCTCATCAAGCTGCAGTTCCACCCGGGCCGCCTCCGCGGTCACCAGGTGTCCATAATGGATGGGGTCAAAGGTGCCGCCCATAATCCCCACTTTCATCGACAACGCCCTCTTTCTAACGAACCTGTCCTTCTCCGTAAACGATGAACTTGGTTGTTGTCAATTCTTCGAGTCCCATGGGCCCCCTGGCATGGAGCTTCTGGGTCGAAATGCCCATTTCGGCCCCAAGTCCAAACTGGCCCCCATCGGTAAAGCGGGTGGAAGCATTAACGTATACTGCTGCCGCATCCACCTCCCGCAAAAACCGCCGCGCCGCGTGATAATCCCCGGTTACGATAGCTTCCGAATGCTTGCTTCCATAGCGGGCAATATGGTCCAAGGCCTCATCGAGGGAGTCCACCACCCTCACGGCAAGGACCAGGTCCAAATACTCCTCATGCCAGTCTTCTTCTTGGGCCGGTTGGGCTCCGGGGACCAAAGCCAAGGTCCTGGGACAACCCCGGAGCTGGACCCCCCGTTCCATGAGCTGGGCAGCCAATGCAGGGAGAAGCTCTTCGGCCACCTCCCGGTGGACCAGGAGGGTTTCCATGGCGTTGCAGACCCCGGGCCGCTGGCATTTAGCATTGATTGCAATGCGCCGGGCCATTTCCAAGTCTCCGTGGACATCCACATAAACGTGGCAATTGCCCACACCTGTCTCGATGACGGGAATGGTGCTGTTTTCCATGACGGTCCGAATAAGACCAGCGCCGCCCCGGGGTATGAGGACGTCGATCAGGCCCCTTTGCTCCATCATCGTTGCAACGGCCCGCCGGTCCGTTGACTCAATCAGCTGTACAGCCTCAGGGGGCACATCGGTTCCTTCGGCGCCTTGGATCAAGGCTCGGGCGATGGCTTTGTTGGAGTCTATCGCCTCGGAGCCGCCCTTGAGGATTACCGCATTCCCGGCCTTAAGACACAAAGCCGCGGCATCAACGGTCACATTAGGCCGGGCTTCATAGATAATCCCCACCACACCCAAAGGCACCCGCACCCGCCCTACTTCCAATCCGCTGGGCACCCGCCATGCCCGGACCACCTCACCCACCGGATCGGGAAGACCGGCAACGGCCCGAAGGCCCTCCACCATATCAAGCACCCGCTGCTCACTTAAGGTCAAGCGATCAAGCAAGGCAGATGATAGGCCCTTGGCCCGGGCACATTTCAGATCCTGGGCATTGGCGGCCAAGATCTGGGGGCTGTTCCTTTCCAGGGCTTGGGCCATAGCCTCGAGGGCGGCATTTTTTTGCTCCGATGATAATAAAGCCATCTTGCGAGCAGCAGCTTGGGCCGCCTTTGCCTGCCGGCGGACTTGCTCTTCAATACTAATCATCAGCACGCCCTCCTTCGCAAAGGGCCAGGTTGTCCCGATGGATAACTTCATCGTAGTCCCGGTACCCCAGAAGCTCTTCTACCTTCTGGGTGGATAGACCCTTTATCTTAACCAGCTCCGAGGAGGAATAGTTGACAAGGCCGCGAGCCAGCTCAAGGCCTTTTTCATCCACCACCCGCACCACATCCCCGGGAGCAAAATCCCCTTCAACATCGACCACTCCCACAGGAAGCAGGCTCTTGCCCATGTTCACTAAAGCTTGCTGGGCTCCCTGGTCGATGAGCACCCGCCCCCGGGGGCGCTGATAGAAGGCGATCCATCGCTTTCGCCCCTGTAGTGCGTGATCTTGTTGATGGAAAAGGGTGCCCAGGGGCTCCCCTGACAGGATGCGCCCGATGACCCCTTGTTCTCGGCCATTGGCGATGACCATAGCCCCTCCCGACGCGGTGGTGATGCGGGCTGCTTCCAGCTTGGTGACCATCCCGCCCGTGCCCCGGGAACTCCCCGCTCCTCCCGCGGCATCCCAAAGCTTCGGCGTGATGTCCCTAATCTCCGTCAACACCCGGGCCTCGGGGTCAATCCTCGGGTCGGCCGTGAAAACCCCATCCACATCCGAAAGAATGATCAAAAGATCCGCTCCCACCAGTCCGCTGACCAGCGCCGACAGGGTATCGTTATCCCCAACGCGGATCTCTTCCACCGCCACCGTGTCGTTTTCGTTGATAATGGGAATGACGCCGTAATCGAGCAAGGTAAGGAGGGTATTGCGGGAATTGAGGAAGCGTCGCCGGTCATTGAGGTCTTCACGGGTTAGCAATACCTGGGCGACAGTCTGCCCATATTCGGAAAAAAGCTTTTCGTAAATCTGCATCAAGAGCCCCTGGCCAACGGCAGCCATGGCTTGTTTGCCGGGAAGGGTGGCGGGACGTTTGTCTAGGCCCAAACGGCTCATGCCAGCTCCAATAGCCCCAGAAGTGACCAATAGGACATCCTTGCCGGAGTTGGCCACATCGGAGATTTCCCTGACAAGCTTCTCCATTTGCCCCAAGTCCAACTTGCCGGTGGCATGGGTAATGGTGCTTGTTCCTACTTTGACCACCAGCCGATGTACCCCGGCTAATTGCCGGGTTAGCTTCCCAGGCGCATTACTCAACGAACTCAAATTCCAGGTCTCCCACCTTTACCGTATCTCCGTCCTGCACCCCAGCCTCCCGCAGGGCATCGCTCACTCCAACCCGCTGGAGGGTGCGCTGAATATACATCAGCGTCTCGTAGTTGTTTAGGTCCAAGCGGGCTAGCCAGCCCTCGAAGCCTTCGCCTTCAACTACGAAAACATCCCCCTCTTTGGAGATGGAAAAATCCCTTAGGGATGAGGGACGACTTGGTCGGTAGATTACATATTGATTCTCCTCTTCCGCCGCGGAATCCTTCTCCAAGCGAGTAATTTCGTCTAGAACAGCCGCCGCGCGCCCGATCAAGCGATCGACGCCTTTCCCTGTTGCCGCGGAAATCGGATAGACTTCGTAGCCCAATTCGGTTAGGCTTTGGATTGTTCTGGACAAGTAATCTTCCGATTGGGGCAGATCGATCTTGTTGGCGGCAACCAATTGGGGTCGGTCGGCTAGCTTCGGATCATAGAGCCTCAGCTCTTCGTTGATCTTGTGGAAATCCGCGATGGGATCCCGTCCTTCCAAGGCGGCTGCATCCAATACGTGGATGAGCACCCGAGTCCTTTCCACATGCCGCAAAAACGAGTGTCCCAGGCCCACCCCCCGATGGGCGCCTTCAATGAGCCCTGGGATGTCTGCGACCACGAAGCTTGTATGGTCATCTAACACCACAACCCCCAGATTGGGGGTGATGGTGGTGAAGGGATAGGAGGCGATCTTGGGCCGGGCCGCGGAAATCCGGGCAATAAGGCTCGACTTGCCCACATTGGGGTAGCCGATGAGCCCCACATCCGCGAGGAGTTTCAGCTCCAATTCCAGGACGCTCTCCTCCCCTGCCTCGCCCTTTTGGGCAAAAGCAGGGGCCTGGCGGGTAGGCCCGGCAAAGCTGGCGTTTCCCTGTCCACCCCTGCCCCCCCTGGCAACGACCATGGTCTGACCGTGGCGGGTCAGGTCGCCAACGACCTCTCCATCCACTTTGATGACGGTGCCCACCGGCACTTTGATAATGCGGTCCGCTCCTGTCTTGCCTTGTTTGCGGCTGCCACCGCCGCGTGCACCGTTTTCCGCCTTGAAGTGGGACTGGTAGCGGAATTCCACCAGGGTGCGCAGTCCCTCGTCGGCCAATAGGACCACATCGCCCCCCCTGCCCCCATTCCCGCCATCGGGTCCGCCGGCGGGGACAAATTTTTCCCGGCGAAAGCTTACCACCCCATCGCCGCCATCGCCGGCTTTCGCCCTGATTACAGCCTGATCGACAAACACAACTCCACCTCCGTGTCTCCCCATTGGCAAAAAACGCCTCTGGTCCAAGGCCAAAGGCGTTTCAACCGGAAAAAATCCTATTGGGGTTAGGCGGTGACGGTATCGTAGACGCTGACCCGCCTGCTTTTGCGGCCATCGTGCTCGAAGGCGACGTATCCATCGATCTTGGCAAACAAAGTGTCATCCTTGCCGAGGCCTACATTGCGTCCAGGCTTGAACTTGGTTCCCCTTTGACGCACTAAAATGCTGCCAGCGCTGACGAACTGACCGCCGTATCGCTTAACGCCCAAACGCTGGGCTGCGCTATCCCGACCGTTCCTGGAACTGCCAACGCCCTTTTTCGTAGCAAATAATTGCAGATCAAAATGAAACATCATGGCCAAAGCCCCCTTTCTAGCTGATTCGCCTTAGGGTCACATGACCCGGGTATCTTGTCGCGATCTGTTCAAGACCGCTGACCATTGTCTTCAGCAACAACTGAACGCCCGTCGTGTCGGGGGAAGAAAACTCACAGACAAGCTCCCCTTCTTTAACATCGACCCGGGGGCGGGCGCCCGCGTGCTCCGCAAGGCCAAGCACCGTCGTCTGGGTCAAGGCCGACACGGCCGCACACACGATATCCTCGCCGTGGGGTGCAAACCCCGCATGCCCATGAACCCTAAACCCCCGCATGCGGCCCTGGGCATCCTCATACAGGTCAACCACAATCATGCAAGCAGCTGCTCGATGGCCAGCTTAGTGAAAGGCTGCCGATGGCCCCGTCTTAGCCGATAGTTCTTCTTGGCCTTGTATTTGAAAACCAAGATCTTCTTCCCTTTGCCATGTTCAACCACATTGGCCACGACCTTGGCCCCTTCCACAAAGGGAGTGCCTACTTTCACTCCGTCTTCACCAGCCACCAACAAGACCCTGTCCAATTCAATTTGGGAGCCCTCAGGGGCATCTAACCGCTCCACCACGATGGTATCGCCTTCTGCCACCTTGTACTGCTTGCCCCCTGTTTCAACGATTGCATACTTCAGGACATCCACCCCCAGGATGCAACAGGCTCGCCGGAATCAAGGCTAACCCCTTTTGCCAGAGGTTATTCAAGGCCCGCTCCGAGCGGCTAGAATGGCCGCCAGGCCACTCACAAACGCATCATAGCACAGGTGTTCAAGGGTGTCAAGCTCGTTCGCAGCTGGGCCGGTGCTGCCCCAAGGGCAGGCATCATCAGTCGCCAGAGTCTCCCCAGTGGCAAAGTCTATCTAGGGTTACTGGTTTGCCAATACCATTCCGAGAAAGTCTGTCACGGACCTCCAC
>JAAZLZ010000262.1 GCA_012799075.1 Bacillota bacterium | reverse complement strand
GCCCTCGAAGCTCACCTTGAACCCGAAGCCCAGCCGGGCCATCCCCTGCATACCTTCCTCCAAGAAAACAGGGCCATCGAGGCTTTGATCGATGATGTGGAGCCGATCCTGAAGGAATTCGAAAAGGGCAAGGAACAGGCTTTGGTCTTGGTTGAGAAGATCAATTTGCTGTTCGATGTGGACAAGCACTACAAGCGCAAAGAAGAAGTCTACTTCCCCATCCTGGAGAAATATGGGGTGGTGGGGCCGACCCAGGTCATGTGGGGAGTGGACGATGAGATCCGTGCTGGATTGAAGCATGTGCGGGAAGAGCTTCTGTCCTTTAGAGACTCGGACCGGGCCCAGGTAGTGGACGCGGTGAGGACGGTGCTCCAGAGGATCAAGGACATGATCTTCAAAGAAGAGAGGATCCTGCTGCCCATGACGGAGGAGCACTTCACCGATGAGGAATGGCGGCAGGTATACCTTGGCTCCGCCGAGATCGGCTATTGCCTGGTTGAGCCTGAGCCGGGCTGGATGCTAGACCAAGAAGAGGAAGAGCCTGGAGCTGGGGACGGTCTTATTCGTCTGCCCACCGGGGTGCTGAGCGCCCGGCAGCTTGAGCTGATCCTAAATAGCCTCCCCATCGACATTACCTTTGTGGACGAAAACGATGAAGTCCGATACTTCTCCGAGTCTGAGGATCGGATTTTCACCCGGCCCCGGACCATCATCGGACGCAAGGTGCAAAACTGTCATCCGCCGGCTAGCGCGCATGTGGTGGAGGACATCATCAACAGTTTCCGCGGGCGCGAGAGGGACGAAGCTGAGTTTTGGATCAAAATGGGGGACAAGTACGTTCACATTCGCTATTTTGCCCTGCGGGACAGGGAGGGAGCCTACAGAGGCACCCTTGAGGTCAGCCAGGAGATAAGCCGCATCAAGGCCCTTGAAGGAGAGCGGCGGCTGCTGGACGACAAGCCGCGGAAAACATAACGGGTATACTAGATAATTCCAACAATGGTGTTGACAGGAATGTAGTGACAATTATACAATACATTTGGAACGGCATTCCGCGATCCGGAACCTGGGGGCTTTCCAATGAACAATCAGAGTGACAGTCTGGTGCAGTCCTTAGATCGGGGCCTGCAGCTGCTCCTCGTCTTTGAAGATCAAGGACCTGATCTCAGCCTGGGGCAGTTGAGCCAGGCCCTTGATCTTCCCAAAAGCACCGTCCATCGGCTGATAGCTACTTTATGCGCCAGGGGCTTCATGGAGCAGGTCAAAAGCACCGGAAACTACCGGTTGGGACTTAGGCTCCACGGGCTTGGCGCCAGGACCGTTGTGGCCAGGACCTTGACCTCCGAGGCCGAGCCCTTTTTGAGGAGCCTGTTGGAAAAACACGGAGAGACAGTGAGCATCTCTGTCCTCGATGAAGATGAAACGGTCATCATCGACAAGATGGAGTCCGAACTGGCCATGAGGGTGACGAGCCAGATCGGCAAGCGAAACCCGGTTCACTGTTCAGGAAGCGGCAAAGTCCTGCTGGCCTTTGCCCATCCTGACACGAGGGAGAAGATCATCTCCCGAATTGCCCTTACCCGACATACCGATAAGACCATTACCTGCCGGGAAGCCCTGCGCGGGCATCTGGAAGAGATTCGGAAACGGGGGTACGCTGTGGACGATGAGGAGATCCAGGAAGACCAGATTTGCCTGTCTGCCCCGGTGTGGAATCACGAGGCCTCCGCTTGTGCTGCCATAACCATCTCCGGTCCCGCAGGAAGGATCCGCGCCAAGGGCTTGGAAGCCATCGCGGCATCCATCGTCGATGCCGCATGGGAGCTGTCGGGAACACTAGGTGCGCCCATTAGCGGGCGCGAAAAAAAGGAGGGTTAAAGAATGAAGGGGTTCCTTAAGGTCCTTGCTGTGGCTGTTTTGATTGTCATGGTTTTGGTGGGAGCGCTCGCGGCGCAGAATCTGCGCATCGTGTGCATTGTCACGGCACTGACGGGTTCTGTCGCCCAAAACGGCGAGTACATCACCCGGGGCATCAACATGGCTGTCGATGAGATCAACGCCAAGGGCGGAGTTGGGGGTCGGAAGCTGGAAGTCATCTTCCTTGACGACCAGGCCAAAGCATCGGAGGCCATCAACGCGGTCAAGAAGGCCATCTACGACTTAAACACCCCTGTCATCCTTGGCTCCGACTGGAGTGGACTGGTGCTCGCCAGCATGCAGATTGCGGCCGATGAAGGCATTCCTCAGCTGGTCACGGCTACTAATGTGCGAATCACCTCCCAAGGCATTCCCACCATCTTCCGCCTGCGGGCCAACGACTCGGTGGCTGCCGAGATCCTGGCCAAGTACGTCAACGACCAGGGCTACAAAAAGATCGGCATCATG